>JASHSL010000448.1 GCA_030040855.1 Terriglobales bacterium | reverse complement strand
ACGCGGCGCTGGGATATCCCGTAGTCTACCTGCACCGCGACAATCGAGAGGGCTTTAAGGCGGGAGCTTTGGCGGAGGGGTTGAAGACCGCAAAAGGCGAATTCGTCGCGATTTTCGACGCGGATTTTGTTCCTCCGCCCGACTTTCTGCTGAAGTGCATCGATCACTTCACCAATCCCAAGGTTGGCATGGTGCAGACGCGCTGGACGCACATCAATCGCAACTACTCCTTCCTGACTGAAGTGGAGGCCATTCTGCTCGACGGCCACTTCGTCTTGGAGCACGCCGGACGCGCCCGCAGCAACGTCTTTTTCAATTTCAACGGGACCGCGGGCCTGTGGCGCCGTCGGACCATCGAAGAAGCCGGGGGCTGGCAGCACGATACCTTGACCGAAGACACCGATCTTTCCTATCGCGCACAGCTGCTGGGCTGGAAGTTCATCTACCTGCAAGACGTGGAATGCCCGGCCGAGTTGCCGGTCGAGATGACGGCCTTCAAAACGCAGCAGGCACGCTGGGCCAAGGGCCTGATCCAAACCAGCAAGAAGGTCCTGCCCCAGGTGCTCAAGAGCGAGCAGCGATTCCATGTCAAGCTGGAGGCCTGGTATCACCTCACCGCCAATCTCAGCTATCCGCTGATGATCGTGCTCTCGGTCTTGCTTTTGCCGGCGATGATCATTCGGTTTTATCAGGGCTGGTTTCAGATGCTCTACATCGACCTGCCCTTATTCCTGGCTTCGACCTTTTCCATCTCCAGCTTCTATTTGATCTCGCAGCGCGAACTGTTTCCCAGGCGATGGCCGCGGACGCTCGTCTACTTGCCCTTCTTGATGGCCCTCGGGATCGGCCTCACCGTCACCAATACTCGGGCCGTTCTCGAAGCTTTGCTCGGCCGACAGACGGCGTTTGCCCGAACTCCGAAGTATCGGGTGGAGTCCAAGAAGGATAAAGTGCGATTCTCCAACTACCGCCGCCGCTTGGGTTGGGTACCTTGGGTCGAACTGCTGATTGGCTGCTACTTCGCGATCACAGTTTACTACGCAGTGGAGAATGAGAACTACATCACGGTTCCGTTCCTGGCCCTGTTTGTCCTCGGGTATTGGTACACGGGCCTGATGTCGCTCTTCGAAGGACGCATCGCCGGGCTCTCCTTGAGCACGGAGAGACCAAAACCATTCCCGGTGGGCGTGTGACTTGGCTTCGGTTTCTCGAGGCGATGGGCCGGTCGCGGTTCGCTGCTCAGGATCCTGCCGCCGATGCCCTGGATTCGCCTTCCTTGGCGTCGATCCCCGCGGCGGTTCAGGGTGCGGTCGCACACCCTGGCGGAAACACCGAAAGCCTTGGTTCGGCATGGTGCAAGAAGGAACTGCTGTTTGCTCTCGGCCGTTGAGCGAGGAAAGCAATGCGGAGCGGGTTGAGCAAAAGACTCCGGCTAACGCGAGGGCTGGGTTTTGGTATGCTAAAACATCGTGCGAATGCTGTGGTGGTTTTTGATTTTGGCTTTGAGCGGTGGCGCTGCTTTGTGGGCGGGCATGGCGGCCTATCTGCGCGTCCGCCGGCAGATGAAAACTCCGGTCGCCGCCCGCGGTAGCAGCAAAGACGAGTGAACGAAGCCAGCACCGACACCCCCTTCGCGTTGGTCAGGGCCAACAAACATGGGAGAATCCAAGCCATGGCAAACCCCTTAATCGCGTTGCTCGGTCGCAACGACCGCGCCCTCATTCGCGTTCCTCCTCTTGCCCTGGTGGTCGGCGGGAGTCTGTTCGTCGCCTGCTGTGCGCGGGTGAGTTTGCCGTTGCCTTTCACGCCCGTGCCCCTTTCGCTCGTGAACTTTGCCGTCTTGATGGTGGGGCTGGTTTTGGGGGCGCGTCGCGGCGTCGCGGCACTCCTCCTCTATCTGGTTGAAGGTGGGATGGGTTTGCCGGTCTTCAGTCCGACCGGTCCGGGGGGTCTCGCCCAACTCCTAGGACCCACGGGTGGGTTCCTGCTAGCCTATCCTTTGGCTGCCGCGGTTGCCGGACTGGTCGCGCAATCTGAGAAACCGACGCTCGGCCGTAACCTGGCGGCGGCCGTGCTGGCCGAACTCGTCCTCTTCACGGGGGGCGTTGGCTGGCTGGCCATCCTTAGCCATTCCCTCTCCCAGGCAGTGCGCCTGGGCTTGTATTGGTTTTTATTCGCCGAGGTCATCAAGATCATGGCGGCGGCTGTTCTTGCCCGTGGTTGGCAGGGCGTCGGTAGGACTGCGGAATGACCACTGTGTATCCCACTTCGAACAATTTCCGGAGCCCGGCGCGCGGGGGCGTGTCCTCCGAAGTACGGGAAATCACGGTCGCTCACAGCCCCGATGCCGACGATGCTTTCATGTTTTACGGGCTCGCGACCAACAAATTCCGCCTGCCCGGTCTCAAGTTCACCCATACTCTCTGCGACATCGAGACGTTGAACCGCTCCGCGCGAAGTGGGGTTTACGATGTCACGGCCATCTCCTTCCATGCCTACCCATACATCCAAGAGCACTACATGCTGCTTCCGATCGGCGGCAGTGTGGGGGACGGCTATGGCCCGATGATTGTCGCGCAACGGCCGTACTCCGCCATGGAAATTAAGCGGAAGCGCATCGCCGTGCCGGGCATGATGACCACCGCCTATCTGGTGCTGCGGCTGTTTGCTCCGGGAATTGAAACCGAAGTCGTGCCTTTTGATCAAATCTTGCCGCAGGTGCGGGAAGGAAGGCAGGAGGCCGGGCTGGTGATTCATGAGGGCCAACTGACGTACGATCAAGTCGGCTTGCACCGCATCGTCGACCTCGGCCAATGGTGGCAGAAGGTGACGGGATTGCCCCTGCCACTAGGGGGAAATGCGATTCGCCGCAGCCTCGGACCGAAGTTGATCTCCGATGTGTCCTGGGCCATCCGCGCCAGCATTCGGTACGGGCTCGAGCACCGCGAAGAGGCCCTGGCCTATGCCATGCAGTTCGCTCGCGACCTCGATTTGGAGTTAGCCGACAAGTTCATCGGCATGTACGTAAATGAGCGCACGCTCGACTATGGGCCGGAAGGCCGCGAGGCCGTGCGGCGCCTGCTCGAAATGGGACACCATGCAGGAATCATTTCCCAGGAACCCAGTCTGGAGTTTGTGGCCTAAGGAACCGCACGGACGTCGGCTTTGAGCCGGACGCCATCGTTTCGCCAAACCTCTCCTACGTTCCGAAATTTGCCCAGTGCCGAAGCCCCCAGGCCTCGGGTGCGAAGCATGCTGCCAAGGACCGAATTCGCGGATGGCTTTCAGACCTTGCTCATCGACGCCGATGACACGCTCTGGGAGAATAACGTCTATTTTGAGCGAGCCATCGCCAGTTTCATTTCGTTTTTGAATCACCAGGAGTACTCTCCCGAGCAGGTTCGGCAAGTTCTCAATGACGTCGAGCGCGAATCGATCGTCACCCACGGATACGGCCTACACAGCTTCGCCCATTCTCTGGTTCGAACCTTCGAACGCCTGGCGGTCGAGCCGCTGACTCCGGCCCTCGAAGAGACCATTCATGGATTCGCGCATACCATTGCGGCCCACCCCATGGAGATTATCCGCCACGTCCCCGAAACCCTCGCCTATCTGTCCGCGCGCCATTCCCTGATCCTGGTGACCAAGGGAGCCTTTGCCGAGCAATCGGGGAAGATCGAGCGCTCCGGCTTGAAGGAATATTTCGCGGCAGTCGAAATTGTGGCAGAAAAGGACGTGTCCCTCTATCGCAGGATCCTTTCCCAGTACGCCCTGGCGGCCGACTCCACCTGGATGATCGGAAACAGCCCAAAATCGGACATCAACCCCGCCCTCGCGGCGGGCCTGAACGCGGTTTTTGTGCCCCACGGAAACACCTGGATCCTCGAGCACGACCAAGTCGCCGAACCCCAGCCCCCGGCTCGCCTGCTGATGGTCGAGAATTTCGCAGCCTTGCGCAACCGTTTCTAGCCAGGGCGCGGTCCTCAAACTTGGCGAACTTCCGCTGCTGGCTTGGCGCAGAACGTCTCGAACACCTTCTTGAGCTCGAGGGCAATCTCGGCTGGCTCGCGGTGCTCGATGTCGCTACGCTCGATCATGTGGATCAGCCGGCCTTAATGCAACAGGGCGATCGAAGGAGAAGAGGGCGGATATCCGGTGAAGTAGCTGCGGGCGCGTGCGGTGGCCGCCTGATCTTGCCCGGCAAACACGGAGAAGATTCTGTCCGGACGGGTGGAGTGCTCGAGCGCCAGGCAAAGGGCCGGACGCATCCGTCCGGCGGCGCATCCGCAGATCGAGTTCACCACCACCATGCTGATTCCCGGCGCTCGGGCCAGCGCCCGATCCACTTCCTCGACGGTTCGTAGTTCTTGAATTCCCAAGCCAGTCAGCTCTTCCCGCATGGGGCTCACCATGATCTCTGGATACATTCTGTCTCCTCAGTTGTCGCCCCTACAGTAGCAAATTTCGCCCGGGCCAGTCCTTCGACACCCAGGACCGCCCGCCTTTCCACCGCATCCTGCTCGCGGATCTCGAACATGGTACACGCACGAATCTCGCCGATCGGCGCCGGTTTCCGGGCGCGGGGCGCTTGGACTCGCCCAACGGCGGGCAAGGCAGTGCGACGGTTCTTCCCGGACGGGTCCTAGGGTGAGATGCGGGCCGCCAAGCCGGGGATGAACTGTTCCAAGGTTACTCTTGTGCCGCCAGGGAATGGAGATTGGAGCGTCCACGCCATGGCCCAACGCAGGATGGATCGAAGCGGTGCGGAGGAAGCCAAGGTTTCCGATTTGAGGTTGGAAGCGAAAGCCCGCGGGCCGCTTTCGTTCGCCCAAGGCGCCAGATGACAGAGTGGTTAATGTGAACGTCGGTGGAAATGTGGTGGAAGTCGCATGCGGGGAAATTTATTTTTGGAGCGCGAGTGCGTGAAGACATGAAAAACACGGCCATGCACAATCGGTGAAGTTTTTTACAGGGCAAAGTTCGCCATTAGCATCGGTGGCACTTTACACCTGCCGAGCTTCGCCTTTAGGATTTCTATCGCTCTGAATGAGTCTGGCATCGAGAAAAAGCTTGCGAAACCTCTGGCGCAAGCTCGCACTTTCGTTATGCGGAAACACAAATGAAACCCAAGAGAACGATCCTGTGTGTTGACGATAACGAGCAGTCTCTTTCCATTCGTAAGATCTTGCTGGAAACCCGCGGTTACCGCGTGATCGCCTCTACCAACGGCCAGGAAGCGCTCGAGATCTTCAAGCGCGGCGGCATTGACCTGGTGGTGACCGATTTGATCATGCCCGGCGTCGACGGCAGCAAGCTGATCGAGGAGATCAAGGCAGTGTCACCGCGCACTCCGGCGATTCTGGTTTCCGATAAGGGAAAGCTGTACGACCGCGAAACCCGGGCGGACGTCTTCTTAGCCAAAGGAATGTGTGCTCCCGCGGAGTTGCTCGAGCGCATCCGCATGTTGCTCATCCGCAAGCGCGGGCCCAAGCACCAGCCTGCGCCTGCGGCCCAGACTTCCGTCGCCTAGGTACTCCAACCCCGCCGGCGCCACCGCTTCGTGTAAGATCGATTGAGCGGATGGGTGCTTTAATCGAGGCCGTCGAGGTGCGCAAGACCTACCATGTAGGCAAAATCGAAGTCCCGGCCTTGCGCGGGGTTTCCTTTCGCATCGAGCAGGGCGAGTTCGTTTGCGTCGTGGGTGCTTCCGGAAGCGGGAAATCGACCTTGTTCTACATTCTTGGCGGGCTGACGCGGGCCGATTCCGGTCAGGTGATCGTCGACGGCGCGGATTTCGCCCGACTCTCCGACGCCGAGCGCACCGAGATGCGCAAGCGCAAGATCGGCTTTGTTTTTCAGCGATTCAATCTGCTTCCCACTCTCGACGCGCGTTCCAACATCAAGATTGCGCTCGATATTGCGGGCACCAATGGAACGAGCAATGCCGCGTATTTCGACAAGATCATAGCTCTGCTCGGACTTGAGAAAAGGCTTCTACACCGCCCGGCGGAGCTTTCCGGGGGGGAGCAACAGCGCGTGGCCTTGGCCCGAGCCCTCATCAACCAACCCGCCATCGTGCTGGCCGATGAGCCCACCGGAAATCTGGACTCCGAGAACTCGGAAATTGTCTTGGGCATGTTACGCCACTCCAATCAGGAGCTCGGGCAAACCGTGCTCATGATCACGCACAACCCGCAAGCTGCCAGCTACGGGGATCGCGTGATTCACCTGCGCGATGGTGAGATCGTACCACCCGAAAGTGATCCGCAATGGACCGGGCATTAGGCCGTGCCCGAGACGATGTGAAACATGGATGATCTCAAGAAGCCGATTCTGCCCGGGAAAGGCAAGTCGGATTACGAACGATACCTGCACACCGATGATCTTTTGTCTCTGCAAAAGTCTCCCCAAGAGTTCCTGCACCCGGACGAGCTGACGTTCCAGGTCATTCATCAGAGCTCAGAGTTGCTGCTCAAAGCCGTGGCCTGGGAATTAGGCCGCGCCTGTGCGCTGATCGAGGAAGGCGACTTCGCCAATGTTGGGCGCCTGATGCGCCGTGCCAACCAGATGTTGGAGTATCCGATCTCCATGCTGCACGTGCTCGAAACCATCAGCCCCTATGATTACCACCTGATTCGCGCCGGCCTCGGACACGGCAGCGGCCTCGACTCCCCCGGTTTTCTTGCCCTCCTGCACATTGGTCCGAGACTGGGCGAGGCTTTTCATACCCAGCTGGAGAAGGCAGGCGTCGAGGTCGATGATGTCTATCGCCGCCACGAGGAGCTCTTTGGGCTTCATGATGTGGCCGAGCGGATGCTCGACTTCGATGAGCGGGTGCATTTGTTTCGCTTCCATCATTTGAAGCTGGCGCAACGAATCATCGGGGGAGGCGTGATTGGCACGATGGGAACACCGGTCGAGGTTCTGCATCAGCGGATGGAGCATCTGTTTTATAAAGACCTGTGGGATGTGCGCAACCAGATCACGGCGGGGGCCAATGCGGCGCTCGAAAAATCCCGGATGGAATCAGGTTACTAGGGCATGGCGGAGGCATATCCTCGCCCAGGCAAAGCGGCTTCAGCCGTGCGTTGCCGCCGGTTTGCCGCCTTGGTTATAATCGAGCCAACGAGCGGGAGTAACTCAGCGGTAGAGTGCGACCTTGCCAAGGTCGAAGTCGCGGGTTCAAATCCCGTCTCCCGCTCCATCTTCTTAAAATGTTCTGTCATCACTCTCATCACACGAGACGGCAGTCCGATTTCGACCTTGCGGACAGCGTCGGCATGGCTCCAGCTATCGGACACAAGCGGTATCGCTTCCCCACCTTCCAGTATTCCGTTTTGCCAGATAGAGATTCATCGCCAACTGACGGAGGCTCTCCTTTGAGATCGGAGTTGCGCAGGAGCAACAACTGAATGCCTCCACAAACACGGTTCATTACTTTGAATCTCTCGTAGCGCAACTGAGCGCGGCCAAGTTTGATCAAGCTCCTGTGGTTGAAACAGCGTTTGCGCTCAAAACCCTGCCAAAGGTCTGCCTGACATTGTCAGGACTAACCTGCAACAGCCGATTTCGACCTTGCGGACAGCATCGGCAAAGCTCCAGTGTTCCGTTTTGCAGGATCCGGCCAAGTGATCCACCCCATGGGGGGCGGTTTTACGTCAATTACGCGTCCTGACCGGAAGTCGCTTGCCCCGAACCCATCGACTGATAAGGCCGACAAGCCTTAAGGGTGGGTATAGATACCAGTAAGCCTTCCTGATGTGGTTCACAGCAAACCGCCCCGCCCATGAATCGGCCACGTCCTCTTTCTCTTGGAACTCCGGTCGAAGTGTATGGGCGTGGTGACCGAGCTCGTGGTAAAAGACCGAGCCAAGAAGCAGATCGCAAAGCGGATGAATCCAGCGCAACGGACGTGCAGGCAGGGGAATTTGGTCTACGAAGAGTTGTATCCACGGCTTCTGCCCCCGCCATGCGGGATGGTACAGTCCGGCGGCATGAGCGCGCTTCACGCGACGTTTCCTTCGGGGGATAGTGCCCCTCTTAGCTCTCTGGGGAAGGCCGGACATGTTACAGAGGACTACAGAGTCTAGGCCATTTAGGTACTTCTCCGGCACCGTCGCTAGCAGCCGCTCGACCATTCCGCGGTAGTTCAAGGCGGGAGCGTAGTCAACGTACGCCTCGACGACCTTCACCCGTTGATTAACTCCCCAGCCCTTCGCCATGTTTGCCGTGATTGTGCACTAACCTTGCCCGCGTCCATGTGCTGGCGGGATTCCTGTTCTGCGGTTTCCGCAAGGTGTTCTGAACACGAAGTAGCTTTGCTATAAAGTTCGACAATTCCCAACGCGCGATCCCGAGCCTTTGCCCGGAGGCTGGCGGGTTCGAGGATCTCTACGTCCGTTCCGAAGCTTACACCGAACTGAAGCGCTTCCTCTTCGGCATCAAAACGAAGCCGAACCCGGACGCGCTCGCCTTCGGCTTGTTCTTCCTCGAGACGCCAGCCCCGGTAGCGAATCCAGCGCATCACCGTCGGCGTGGCCAGAAAAGTCGCCCAGTATTGCGGCAGTTTTTCGCGGAACTCATTCGCCGAGCGCTCCCAGTAGTTGGCGAGGTCAAAATCCTCCGGTCTTCGAGCGCCTATGTCCAATATTTCGACGTGGCGGATGCGAGACACGCGGTAAGTGCGCAACTCGGATTGCCGCTTCGCAATGAGATACCAGGTGCTTCCCCGGGCGACCAGTCCCAGCGGATCAACCGTGCGCTCACTGGCTTCGTGAAGAACGCTGTCGTAGATGAAGCGGACCTGACGATCTCGCCAGAGCGCGTCGAGTAAGGCGGGCAAGCTGGGTGCGGACTCCGAAGGCCTCCGCCATCCTCGTGTGTCGATGAACACTCGTTGCCGTGTGAAGTCCGCTTGCCGACGAGCGCTGGCCGGGAGCGCGGCTTCGAGCTTCGTCCAGGCGGCTTCCGCCGTCTGATTGAGACCCAGGTCCGCCGTTAGCTTCGGTGCTCTCGAGACAAAGAGCGATTGGATTTCCTGCGGGCTGAGGCCGGTTAACTTTGTTTGGTATTCCTCAAGCAGACTCCAGCCCCCGCCGACGCCCCGCTCGGCAAAGACGGGAATTCCGGCAGTGCTCAGCACGTCCATGTCGCGAAGGATGGTGCGCTCGGAAACCTCAAGCATCCTTGCAAGCTTCCGTGCGGTCACACGACGGTTCACTTGTAGCTGCATCAAGATCGAGAGCAGTCTCTGGGTGCGCATGAAAAACAATTATCGTGGAAATATGACATCAGGTGTCAGGAATTTGATTCTAGAGTCCTGAGCCAAACGGCCTCCGCCGGCCTTCTCTCGAAGCCGAATGACCGGCCTTGGTCGAAGAACTTCTTTGCGGCGCTGAAAAGCCCTAACTCGCGAAAACTTTGCCTGGAGGTGAACATGCCCAAAACAAAGACAATTCTCGATAAGAAAGAGCCAACCAACTTGATCAGTGTGGGCCTGCCCCAAGTTCCTGCGGTGTACGGCCTCAAGCTTCGCAAGAACTACTTGCCCTGGAGCCATGCGGAGAAACGCCTGGCCCGCTCCCGCAACTACTGGATTTGTACCTCGCGTCCCGACGGGCGGCCTCATTCCATGCCCGTGTGGGGCTCCTGGACCGAGGGTGCTCTTTACTTCGGAACCGGACGCTCTACACGGAAAGGGAAGAACCTCGCCCACAATAAGGCGGTTTCCATTCATCTCGAATCGGGAGATGATGCCGTCATCCTGGAGGGAAGCGCTGTCGAGGTTAACGACAAACCCACGCTGAAAAAGCTCGACAAGGCATACCGCGCAAAATACAAGACCCCGCTCCTGATTGCTCCCGAAAGCGCGGTGTATTGCATACGTCCACGCATCGTCTGGGCCTGGACGGAGAAAAATTATCCGAATGACGCAACCCGCTGGGAGTTCAAGGTGAACGATTGAGGGACTCGTCTCTAGTACACCGAGACACCAACAATAGAGTGCTCGGCTCCTGGCTGACATGTTAGCCTCAAACCCCCTGCCAAGGCTGGAAGCGTTCCCGGAGGCTTGCGAAGAAATGACCCGGCCACCTTTGGCCGATATCGTTCGCGGCAGAAAGTAGTGGTTTCCTTGAGAACAACCACCGGATTCACCCGGACGCACCGCATCAGGTCATCGAGAGGAAGCGCGAGAGTCTGTTAGTGCCGCGGTTCTTTACTGCGAGCCGGCTACGACCGTACGCATGGCCAAAGGCACGCTATTGAGTTGGGCAGGTGCAAACCTCCATTTTCTGACCGCATCCAGTGCCTTTTGGTCCAGTACCGAGTTTATTCCGCGTTTAACTGAGACTTGCCCTACGCTTCC
>JASHSL010000447.1 GCA_030040855.1 Terriglobales bacterium | reverse complement strand
CATTCCACGTTCGACGGTGTAGGGGTGTGCCGGTTTACGCCACTTTTCTCACTGAACCCACGCAGGTTTTCTGGTTTTCTTCACCCTTGACCGAGGCAGGTACAAGTTCAGCCACAGCCGCAACTCTTGACGATACAGATCGTTAATGGCTTCCACCGCGGCCGCCGAGTCGTATCGATCCCACCCCAGGGGCTTGCGCACATGCGTCCAGTTCTTTGCCTCGACGTGGGCATTATCATCGTTCTTGTGGGGACGTCCGCGGGTGAGCTGAATCTTCTCACTAGTGTCCGGTTAAAACTCAAACAGAATCAGCTGGTTAGAGTGATCAGGTAACTCGGAACGGGAATCCCATGCCTCAAGCACGCTTAAAATGGGCATTTTCTCAAGAAGGGCGATGCTCAAAATCTGTAGGATTTGGTAGAGACTCATTTCCAGCCCGAGTCGCTTGCGGATGATAGCCACCAGCACATAAATCGAGACAGCAATCCAAATTTGCGTCTTCACTGCGTTCTCGCTGGTGCCATAGAAGGCCTTGATGCGTAAGTGCATCTTGATCCATTTGAAAAAGAGTTCCACTTCCCAGCGGCATTTGTAGATCTGGGCAATAGTTACTGCGGGGAGCAAGAAGTTGTTAGTCAGAAACTTGAGCCGCTTCTTGGTTTCCACATCGAGGTAGCTGATGCGTCGCAAAGGATCGGGATAGGCTTTGGCCGATTCGATGGTGGTCAGAATAACGGTGTGATCCGAGCGCACACCCGTGGACTTGTCCACCGAGTGAGAATAGCGGCGCTGGAGCAAGACATTCTCCTTCGTACGCACGACGAAGAAGGCCGAGCAGAGTGTAAACACGAAGAGACGTTCGAAATCGATGTAGCCGCGATCCATCACGTAAAAGGCGCCCGCTTCCGGAAGGAACTCATCAAGGATGTTCACGTCGCTGGTTTTGCCGTCCGTGATCCGGATAAACGTGGGGATATTGCCATGCAGGTCCAGCAGCGTGTGCATCTTCACCGCTGCCTTATGCTTCCGAAATTTGGCCCAGGGAAACAGCGAGAGGCAGAGATCAATGGTAGTCGAATCCAGAGCGTACAAACTTTGATTCAGCTCCACTCCGATGGGGTCGTGAGCGTACAACGGCCGGGCGATCGCGATCAGAGTTTGTGCAAAGTCGGCATAGATCTGCCAATCGCGAGACTCATTGGCATCGGCCAGAGTGGAACGAGCGATGGTGCTGCGGAAGCCCATGTGGTAGAGCTTGCCACTGATGGATCGTAAACAAGTCTCGATGTCACGCAGACTCTCACGGTAAGTCAATTGTGCAAAGGCCATGGCGAGAAACTGATCGCGGCAGGACAAGCTGCGGTACCGGTAGTCGCCGGAATAACGATCGACACATTTTTGGAATTCATAGTTCGGCAAGTAATCCATCAGCTGCGAGAAGACGGTTCGGCCACTGTTCATGCTCCATTATTTCGTGCAGCGGATAGGAGCATGGAGGTCAGAAAATCGGCCCGATGAATGCAAATCGAAAAAAGTTGGAATGCCACTTAAGTCCTGCAGCACCTATAGATTACGCGGCGACCGGCGGTTCTCAACCGGACAGCAGTGATAATCCGTGCAATGGTGGGGAGAATTCTCCCAGCCTTGGTGGTCTTGGTGATGACCGCAGCCGCTGCCTCTTCTCAAAACACGGCTCCCAACAAACGCCCGCGAGCTTCGGATTTGGGACTGAAAGTCGGCGTTCTACCGAGCGGGGACACTCGATGCGATCACTGATGTTGCAGGCGTTGAGGTCGGGCACACGACCATCATCCGTGGCGACGACATTCGCACTGGGGTGACCGCCATCCTGCCGCATTCCGGCAATCTGTTCCGCGAGAAGGTGCCCGGCGCAGTCTTCGGCGGGAATGCCTTCGGCAAGCTCGTCGGCTCGACCCAAGTGAACGAACTGGGCGAAATCGAGACACCGATCCTGTTGACGTGCACGTTGTGCGTGCCGCGTGTCGCTGACGCGCTCATCGACTACATGCTTGCTTTGCCCGGCAATGAGGATGTGTTGTCCATCAATCCAGTGGTCGGCGAAACCAACGATGGCTACCTGAACGACATTCGGGGTCGCCACATCACGCCCGAGGACGTGTTTGCGGCCATCAAGAACGCAAAGGGCGGTTCGGTCGAGGTCGAGGAGGGTTCAGATGTGAAGAAGTATTATTCGAAATTCGACGTTGCAGTTGAGGCTGGACTAGGGTAGCCACAGGAGCGATTCCTTGGTCGATTTGTCGATAGCGGAAGGCAAACTGATGTTGCACGTCCGGGGCGCTGACATTAGCAAATCGCTTTGCGGCGGTACTCACGTTTTCACGCCAGCAAATATTCCGATCATAATCAAGACATCGGCCCCTGCGTGGAAGAGTGCCGAACCCCACAGAGCATCTGTCTTCTGCATCACAAAGCCAGCGATTAAAGCAAACACGAAAACCACGATCAGAAATGTAAGCAAGTCCGATGAATAGGTCACTCCGACGTGGCCGATGGAGAAGACAAGGGCAGTAACCAAGTTGGAGAGAAAGCGACCGAGAAATGGTTCGAACTTCCTCAAAAAGAGTCCTCTGGCAATCAGTTCTTCCATAAACCCATTCGACAGACAAAAGATCATGAGCCACGGAGTCCAGTCCCTTATCCGTTGAATGCTGATCCCCAAGCTACGGGCTTGCAGGACACCGAACGTCGCCATAGCCGCGAAACCCACAAAACCAAAGATAAGACCTAGTTTCAACCTGCCCCTTTGCAAGTAGACCGATCCCAAGTCGAGCCTGAAAAATCGAGTTGCTAGGAATACCGTCGCAAGCAAAATCACACCATCAGTTACCTTTTCCAAAGCCATACCGGAAGGTCTCTTCGAGTCCAATCGCAGCCAATTTACCAGCAGGTCATCAAGCAGCCACATCAGTGCCAGCGCAACTGCGGCTGTAGAGTAGGAAAAGTACGCGGGCCAGTACGCATTAAAGTTCCGGCTGCGATAAAGGAACAGGGTGATCGACGAGAAGACAAGAGGCAGCCCGATAAGAACGCAAGTCTGGAATGCACGACTGCTGCTATTGAAAGCGACAAATTGCAGTAGAAACAATGCCAGACCTGAAACGAGAAAGACTGTGAATGCAGTGATTCGGTGACGAGTCGTTGCTACAGAAGTTGATAGTTGGCTGTGCTCATTGCGTCCCATTGACAATAGCTCAACGCGGGCAATGATGCGCCAGACAGACGTTATCTGGAAGTGCGCCTCAGAAGGTATACCCAGTGAACCAGCAAAAATCGGCAATTTTGGGCTAACGGAATCACTCGTTTGCCGCCCTGCGCGGCGAGACCCTTTTTGACCACGAGCTTGCAAGCTCAAGAAAACAATGCGAGCGGCACTTTTTGGCAGCTTTCCCACGCTGCTGCCGTGCTCGTCCTGATTGACCCGCCCACTATTGCTTCTTAACATTCCCGCCAGTGGCAAGCTCGTCCGGATCTCCTGCGCGGGCCGAAAGGAATTGCGCAATAAGCCGTAAGTGTGCAACTTCATCAACCATTGACTCTCTTGCACATCGCTTTTGCGCCCCGGCATATTCTTCGTCTCTCGCGCATTCACCAAGTACACTGCTAAGCCGGCTTCCTCGAGAATGTCATAGACCGCGATCCAGTACACCCCTGTCGATTGCAGGGCGACGGTACGAATTCCGCATTGCTTCAGGCAATCGGCCATCTGCCGCAACTCCGCGGTGGTGCTGCCA
>JASHSL010000446.1 GCA_030040855.1 Terriglobales bacterium | reverse complement strand
GGCGAAGACAACCTACAATTCAACGGCACGCCACCGTTTTACAGCGAACCGTATGTCGTTTTCCCGTGTCTTGCATCGCCCCTGGATTCATCATGCACCAGTGCGCCGTACACCTCCGCGATGCCCTTTTACAGTGCGCCCTGGGCGAACTCCCTCACTCCCTTTACGAGCAACCCGTTTCCATCCGTCGTGCCTCCCAACACCGCCAGAGCATTTAATACCTGCGCGAGCACCGGCTACGTCTGTCCGTACTATAATTTTCTCCCGGCGGCAGGCGGTTCCGTCTACTTCGTAGATCCGCATCTCCGCACTCCCTATATTTACCAGTACAATTTGAGCCTCCAGCATGAGCTGGCACGAAACCTCATTGCCGAGGCCAACTACGTGGGCAGCAGCTCGAAGGGCCTTACCTCGGTAAAGGACATCAACCCCTTTGAGCTGAGCACGGTGAATGGGCCCAACCCTACTCGAATTCTGAATCAGCACCAGAACGCGGCCCTCACTGCATATTGTTCGTATCAGGGTGGCCCTTCCGATTGTCCTTTTGAGAACGCACCCGAATTCCAGAATGTCAGCTTTGCCAGTTTCAATAGTCTGGAAGCTTCCTTGACTAGACAGAATGGCGACAATCGGATCATTGGCAACACTTACTTCACTTTGGCCTACACTTACGGGCACAGCATTGATAACGCGTCGGGAGTCCGGAACCGAGATTCGCAAGTGCCGTATTACGAACCCGGCATTTTTCGTGCCTCCTCCGACTTCGACATCAGGCAGCGGATCACTTTCAGTGGAGGATGTGACTTGCCATTTGACCGAGCGTGGGTGTCAGGACCAAAGCGGCTGACGAAAGGATGGAGCCTCTACCCCATCTTCAGCTACCGCACAGGATTCCCCCTCAGTATCAACGCGGAACTAGGTGACTCCTTCAGTCCTTCGGATCCGGGACCCTCGGGAGCCGGGGACGGCTACCTGGCCAATATCGATTACGCGCCCGGCTTTAACCATATCACGATCCTGAATCCGAAAACGCATCACAACCAATACTTCAGCCCTGCAGCGTTCATCTGTAGCACCGGACCTTGTATTCCTACGTCGGGCTATGGCACGACGGGGCGAGATTTCTTCGACGGACCTGGCCGCACCAACCTAGACCTGGCTCTGGCCAAAACCACCGCGATCACCGAGCGGGTGAATCTTGAGCTCCGTCTTGAGGCCTTCAATGCGCTCAACCACACGCAATTTGCCAATCCGGACACGAACATTGACGATAATACATTTGGTCAAATTACCAGCACGACGCTCGGAATGGGAATAAGCGCTCTGCAAACCAGCGCTCTGCAAACCCAGCGCATCGTGCAGCTCGCTGGGCGGCTGACGTTCTAGCCTGAGTGCCTTCGTGCCCGTGCCCGGATAGGCCCAAGAGCAGTCTGCATTTTTCCAGCGTTTTTGGGAAAAAAGAACCGCTTGATTTCAGATTCCCGCAAACTCGCCCTCCTGTGTGCCGGTCGAGGTAAAACGAATCACAACCCTATCGCCTTCCGCGATGATGTCATCCACTTTCTCCCTCTAATCGGGGAATGAACGCCGATCCTGGGCGACCACGTGCTTGATACCTTGTACACCCCTCCTATTCCAACCCAACGACAAAATGGCGGACAAAATTGCCGCCACACTTGTAATTACGCGATATTACAACACTGAGCCAAAGCTCTCGTTGACCGTAAGCTGTCCGTAGACCTAACATTCCCGCAATGGGTGCATCCTCCCAGCTCGTAGGGCAGACCATCTCGCATTACCGCGTCATCGAGAAACTTGGGGGCGGCGGGATGGGTGTCGTCTACAAGGCTCAGGACACCGAGCTCGGTCGTTTCGTCGCGCTAAAATTCCTGCCCGAAGTCCTAGCCCAAGACCCGCATGCATTGGAACGCTTCCGCCGTGAGGCACGTGCTGCCTCTGCATTGAACCACCCGAACATCTGCACCATCCACGAGATTGGTAGGCACAACGGGCAGTCCTTCATGGTCATGGAGTTTCTGGATGGCATGACGCTGAAGCATCGGATCAGTGGCAAGCCGATGGAGATCGAGGAGGTACTGTCGTTCGGAATTGAGATCGCCGACGCGCTCGATGCCGCCCACTCCGCCGGTATTGTCCATCGAGATATCAAGCCAGCCAACATTTTCGTGACCAAGCGAGGACACGCCAAGATTCTCGATTTCGGATTGGCTAAGGTTGTGCCAGTCCCCAGTATTGCTGGAGAGCTGGGGACAACCGCGCAATCGACCGTGACACTGGAAGAACACCTGACCAGTCCGGGCACGGCGGTCGGAACTGTCGCGTACATGTCGCCCGAGCAAGTCCGAACCAAGGAACTGGACGCACGAACAGATTTGTTCTCCTTCGGCGCAGTCCTTTATGAAATGGCAACGGGCACCTTGCCGTTTCGCGGCGAGAGCGCCGGAATAATTTTTGATTCCATCCTGAATCGCGCCCCAGTTCCTCCGGTTCGACTCAATCCCGACCTTCCACCCAAGCTGGAAGAAATCGTCACTAAGTGTCTGGAGAAAGACCGGAATCTGCGTTACCAGCACGCCTCCGACATCCGCACTGACCTGCAACGGCTCAAACGGGACACGGAGTCGGTACGGTTGCCAGCGGCAGCATCTGGCAGGGCAACCGTAGAGGAAGCGCCAGCCGCACAGAGCAGGAATCTTTGGAGGATTCTTGTTCCAGCAGGTGTCGTAGTTGCCGCACTGATCGTGGGCGGGCTTTACTACCGGTCCCATCACGTCAGGTCCCTTACCGACAAAGACACCGTGGTTCTCGCCGACTTCAGCAACAGCACCGGCGACCCAGTCTTCGACGACACGCTGAAGCAGGCGCTTGCTGTTCAGCTTGGCCAGTCGCCGTTCCTGAACATACTGTCGGACACACGCGTGCGCGACACACTGCAGCTGATGAGACGGTCTCCCGAGGCCCGCGTGGATTTGGAAACGGCGCGGGAGATTTGTGAACGCACGGGCAGCGCAGCCGTCTTAGCGGGTTCGATTGCTCCGTTAGGCAACCAATATGTCGTAGGTTTGAATGCAATGAATTGCCAGACGGGAGATGCTCTTGCGCGGGACCAAGCGCAGGCTGCCGGGAAGGAACAGGTTCTGGAGGCGATGGATGGCGCTGCGCGGAAACTGCGCGTCCAACTTGGGGAATCACTCAGTTCGATGCAACGATTCAGTACACCGGTTGAGCAAGCGACTACATCCTCGTTCGAAGCACTGAAAGCTTACAGTCTCGGCATGAAGATGCATCAGAACGATAAAGACGACGAAGCGATTCCGTTCTTCCAGCGCGCCATTGAACTGGACCCTCACTTCGCGATGGCATATGGCGCCCTGGGCGCAGCCTATTCAAGCTCGGGACAGGATGATCTAGGTATCGAGAACATCCAAAAAGCATATGACGTCCGAGACCGCGCTAGTGAGCGAGAGAGATTTCGCATAGCGTCTTATTATTTCGCTGCAGTAACCCACAACCTCGAGAAGATGAAGGTAACGTGCGAGCAGTGGGTGATTGCCTATCCCCAAGAGTGGAGAGCACATGGGCTCCTGGGAGACGCGTTGGCTGGTCTAGGAGACCCTCAGTCGGGCGCAGAGGCGTATCGTGAGGTGCTGCGTTTGAACTCTGATGTGCCAAATGTTTACCCCACCCTTGTGTGGTTCTATTTGGCTCTAGGGCGGCTCGACGAGGCCGAGGCGTCGCTCCGAGAAGGCGAAAAACGAGGCGATTTGGAGGGTTTTCACTTCGAACGTTACAGGCTAGCATTTCTTCGCGGTGATGCTGCCGGGATGGCAAAGGAAGTCAACTGGTCTCAGGGTAAGCCGGGAATGGAGGGTGCGCTCCTGGGTTTAGAGGCGAACACGGCGGCCTATTCCGGACGGCTCACGAGAGCGCGAGAGCTTTCCAGCCGTGCTGTAGCCTCCGCACAAAGGGATAGAGATGACGAGATGGCAGTGGGCGTCGAAGTTGAGGCCGCACTGCGCGAAGTTCTATTCGGGAAACCAGAGGAAGCGCGTCGCAGAGCTGAAGCGGCATTATCGCTTTCGCGGCACCGCGACGTGCCGTATAAAGCAGTCCTGGCGCTGGCATTGGCAGGCGATGTGGACCGTGCCCAGGCGTTGGGCGATGATTTGGCGAAGCGCTTCCCGGAAGGCACGATCGAGCAGTCCGTGTCGGTGCCGACGACTCGCGCGCAACTCGCGCTCGACCGCAAGGATTCTGAGAAAGCCATTGAACTTCTTCGTTGCGCCGCTCCTTACGAACTGGCAGTTTGGGACATTCAACCACGGGGCTTGTTTGCCGTATTTGTTCGGGGGAATGTCTATCTGGCTGAGCACAAGGGAAGCGAAGCTGCCGCCGAGTTTCAGAAAATCCTCGACCATCGCGGCGCGGTGGCCAACGAACCCATCGGACCACTGGCTCATCTTCAGATCGGTCGTGCATATGCGATGGCAGGTGACACGGCCAAGGCGAAAGCCGCTTACAACGACTTCCTCACCCTCTGGAAAAACGCCGACCCCGACATCCCCGTCCTGAAACAAGCCAAAGCCGAATACGCGAAGATGCAATGACAGCCGCACGAGCTAGACATTTGGAAAGTAACTCTTAGTCGCAGAGCCAGACGATTAAGAGCAGAATCATACAAGTCAGGAATGCTGTGACCATGATAGTTCGGAGTGTGGGCCAAGGCGGGTGACTGCTTGCTTCCAACATCGTCAGTTCGTTATGAGAGGGCACTGGTCGTTCCGGCCTTCCGTAGGGCAGGTACTCGCGATAATCGGTGGGAGAGTCCAAGTAGCTAATTGCTGCCCATACGTGAAAATCGTCTATGTGAACCGCTGATCCACCGATTGACTCGGCACGAGATTGCTGCTTGTGCATAACTACCTTTTCACATAATCAAGCCTAAGCCGCCTCAATGATTTCTCTCAATGATTGGCATCACGGCGGCTGGTGACACGCCAACCCTACCGCTTCCTCAAAAGCGTTGGCTAAAGGCTGCCTTGCTCGGCAACTGCGGAACTTTCTCCCTCTTCACCCCGCAATCCGGGCAGCGCACCCGATACAGCTCCACCACCACTGTCGTGCGAAATTCGGACCACGGCAGATCGCGCACCTCCCGCTCGTAGGTGTCATACGCTTCGCTTAGTTTGCGCCCGCATCCCGAACAAACCATTTTGCGATTCCCGCGTTTGCGCCGTACCCCTAGCTTCAACGTTTTAGCTGATTCGTTGATCTCGTGGCGGTACACGCGATATCCCGGCCATCCCAAAACTTTCGTCCAATCGGTCTCCCGCATCCGCCGAGTGTACCCAGAGTTCCAGAAAATCGAAACCCTGATTTATGCTGGAGCGGTTACAGATTCCTATGAGTTCTGGCCCAGGGCAGCGACCAGGATGAGTTTTTTGACCATACGCGTGATCATCCCACAGGAGTCGGGGTGGACAACGAATGGTGACCGGAGTCACAGACCAGGTGTTGCGCGAGGTGTATCCCGGCGTTTTGGGATGCAAAATGGAAATCCCAGGTTAATGACTCAGGTCAGATCGCCGGCACCTATTTCGACAAGAATAATGCCCTTTGGGGCTTTGTCGCTACGATCCAGTAAGGCATCTCCTGACAAACAAGCGATCCGATTGTTTCGCGCATGCAAATGACAGAGGGCCGGCGACGGAGATAGATCACAGCAACGCCGCATGAAGGAGGAAATCCATGAAATTATCAAGCAAAATGTGCCTGACGAAGTTGCTGGTCCTGGCGGCAGTCGCGGCGCTGTACTGCGGAAGCATGGCGGCGCAAAGTGCAGGCTCCGGTATTCCACGCATGGTGAACTGGCAGGATCCCACTGAGCACGCGTTCACGTTGCAGGTCCCCGCCGGCTGGCAGATCAGCGGAGGCACTCATCGCAACTCGCCGATGGATGCTAGAGGCTACGTGTATGCCACCACGCCCGATGGCAAGATTCGGGTGTGGGTGAACGACCCCAACGTGCTGCCACGGCAGGAACCCAACAACCTGTACTTTTCTATCGGTTGGTATGAGGGCCGCACCGTACGCGGTCCAGGCGGACCACTGTTCATCGAGCGGTTTCGCACCGGTACCCAGTTCGCGCAGGAGTTCACGCAACAGAGATTCTGCAGAAACGTTCGGACGCTGTCGGGATTCGATCTCCACCGCGAAGCGCAGCAGATGAATGCCGCTATTGCGCCCTCCGCGGCTCGCGTTGGCGCGCAAATACTGGCCTCTGCTGGTGAGATCATCTACGAGTGCGGCGAGCAATCCGGATACACGATGGCGGTGACGCTGCTGGCCTACGGCCGTCCACAAAGCCCACGTATCTGGACGATCGAGAAGTTAGCCGGCTATCTCAGCGACAAGGGCAGCGTCGATATCGCGCGCTACGTGCTGAACACCATGATGGCATCGCTCAAGGTCGATCCAAAATGGCAAATGCAATATGAGCGCCAGATCAGAGACACTACAGGTGCGCTAATGGCGATCAGCAACCAGGTCACGCAGCAGTCGATGCAACTGGCACAACGATCTCTCGAACAGAACATACGGCAGGTGCAGCAACGGCAGCAGCAGTTTGACCAGATCAGCCAGATGCGGGAGTCGAGCTTCAAGCGCCAGATGGACAGCCAGGATCGGATACGGCAGAAGTGGTCCGACATCACGTTGGGACAGATTCACGGATGCGACGACAACGGGACCTGCAGCACGCAATCGAACGAATATCAATATCACTGGGTCTCGCCGAACGGCACAGTGGTCGGCGGGCCGAGCGATGGCAGTTCACCCGGGCCGGGATACCGCGCGTGGAATCCCGACTACAAGTGAAGCAAGATTTGCCGTTAATGCGCGTGGCAAGCACAGTCGATTTGTAGAGGCCCATTTCGCTTTCGCTGAACGGTTGTCGAACGCAGTTCGTACGCGAGATCCAGTCGCCGTCGATTAGGGTGACATCGAGCCCATGCGGGTGCCCCCATGCCAGCATGGCGTGATGAAGATGTGGCAGGCCAGCCGCAATCGCGCTTCCGGTCCCGCCGCAGCCCACAACTGCAACTCTCACTTTCCTCTGCAGGAGCACGGAAGGAAGACGATGCTCAGTCGGCTTGCGCGACTCCATTTTGTTAAGAATGGCGGGGTCAGGTACGCGATGGTTTTCTAGCGGAGGGAATTCCGTACCACCGAAGCAAGGCTCGCAGCTCACATTTGTACACCTTCTCGGCATTACCTACCCAAGTCTCGTTGAACGGCGCTTCATTTTTCGTGAAGCCGGCTTGGGTTGGTGAGTCACGAATTTGTGGGCCATACCGAGCAAATCCCGCAGCGTCCCACGGTCGACACGAGATAGCCGGACCAAAACACCGGCGTAGTTCACGTAGTGCTCCGGCAAATAATACACAGCAGGATCGCCACGGAGCAGTTCGGCACGATCGTCAAAATCCACACGAACCAGAAGCGAATCTGGTTCGGCCGATCGATTCACGGGGATGCAAGCCAGAAGTTCTCCACGGATCTTGAGAGCTGGAGCCCCGTAAGCGAGGCCTTTCTCCACGCCGGGCAGAGAAAGTCCAATCTGTTCCACAGTCTCGAACGTGATTGTGCTTCGGGGCATCGCCACGGTTTGTCTCCAGTCGTTGGATGGGCATTCTACCGCACTACTATGAACAGGCGATTACTTTACGCGCCTAAGATGCGCCACCGTAAAGACGTCGAAATCCTTGGCAGGCGGCGCCAGAGAGAACGTTTCTTCCATCTCATCCGCGGAAAGTACACGGTATGATTTCTTTGCTCTCCACCCGGGCGTAAGATTCTCGATCCGAACCGTGACGAACTCGAACGACTTGCCATCCGAGCTCACCGAGTCCAACGTGTATTCGTTGACGAAACCCTCGCTGTGGAACTGCCTCCACACGATCTTCTTCAAGTTGGTGTCATAACTAAAGTAGCCAAAATCCTCTCGGGTCTTACCCTTCGCATCGCCAGGTTTCGGTTCGTAGACCGATTTGTCCCGC
>JASHSL010000040.1 GCA_030040855.1 Terriglobales bacterium | reverse complement strand
AAGGCGCGCTTTTCCTTAAAGTACAATTAGCGTCTGCCTGGCATCACGATGCGCTTGCTCAACAAAGTCGCTCTCGTTACGGGCGCCACCTCTGGGATCGGAGAGGCCACCGCCATCCTTTTTGCGAAGGAAGGCGCCAGCGTCACCTTAACAGGCCGTCACCAAGAACGCGGCCGCCGGGTGTGCGACACCATCCTCCGCAGCGGCGGAAAAGCGATCTTTGTTGCGGCTGACGTGCGCAAGGCCGACGAATGCCGTCAGGCGATTGAGCGGACGGTGACTACATTCGGGTGCCTCGACATTCTGTTTAACAATGCCGGCGTTTTTTATCCGCACACAGCGCTCGACTGCAGCGAGAAAGAGTGGGACGAACAGATCGACGTTAACCTCAAAGGCACGTTTCTCATGTCAAAATTCGCCTTGCCGGAGATGCTTCGGCGAGGCAGCGGAGTCATCATCAATAACAGCTCGGGATGGGGCATCGTGGGCGGAGATTCGGCCGTGGCCTATTGCGCCTCGAAAGGCGGCGTGGTCCTGCTCACCAAAGCCATGGCGATTGATCATGGGCGAGGGGGCATTCGGGTGAACTGCATATGCCCGGGCGACGTCGATACTCCTATGCTTCCGCCCGATGCGCGGATGCGTGGCCTGAAGTGGCAGGACTATCTCGCCGGCTGCGCCAACCGGCCGCTGGGACGAATTGGAGTGCCTGAAGAGATCGCCAAAGCTGCGCTGTTTTTAGCCTGCGAGGATTCATCTTTTATGACCGGGGCGGCTCTGGTAGTCGATGGAGGCGGTACTGCGGACTAACGCCGATGCCGCTCCAGGTCAAACGTGATCACAATCTGCCGAGCGGCAAACGAGCTCACTCGCGAACGCGAAAAATGAGAAAGTAATCCATCCCATCGTGCTTCCAATCTAGCTGCTGCTCCGCCAGGTACCCAGCATCCATCGCCTCCCGGATTATTACTTCGCGATTCACGCCATGGTTCTCGCCGTTCCCCATCCGATCGATGATTCCTAGCCTTGCTCCTGGCTTGAGGGACGCACGCAGGTTCCGCAACAGAGTGACGGGACGCGCGACTTCGTGGTAGGTCTTCAGCAGCAGCACGGCATCCACCGCGCGAAGCGGAAGTTTCGGATCATCAGGCTCACTCAGGATGACCTCCACATTATGCAGGTTCTCCCTTTGAAGTCGGTGCTCGATGTACTTCGTCGCCTTGGGATTGATGTCGACGGCAAAAACCGTCCCACTGGCACCGACCCGACGCGCCGCTCGCACAGTGAACCACCCTGACCCTGCGCCGATGTCGGCGACGGCCGTACCCGCCTTAATCTGGAGCAAGTCCATGACTTGGTCGATCTGAAGACGCTCTGCGCGTCCCGGCGAGTCGAACACCGAAAGATCACCAGTGTACGGTTCGCTGGTTTTGCGGGTTTCAGCAGCTTGAGCCGGAGTGGAAGTCGCACTGTTCTGGGCGAGGGACCTTGTGCAGCAGCAGAGCCCGATTAGGACTAGGAAGAATAGACGACTACGCATACCGGCAATACATTCCGTGCGGCTCCTAAGCAGGCTGCCTAAGACGCCCTCAGCTGCACCGGCCCGTCCGGTGCAGCTCGAGTGCGCTTAGCATGCAAACATCGGCCGACGAACTCTAGAACGGTATATCCTCGTCGCTGATCGGAGTTGGGGCAGGCACTGGCTCGGCCTCAGCGGGACGCTGATCGAAATTGTTGCCGCCGGCTGCGGCGCCTCGAGCAAATTCCCCGCCTTCGCCGCGTCCGCCGAGTAGCACCAGATCGCTGGCAACGATTTCCGTCATATAGCGCTTCTGGTTGGTTTGCTTGTCATCCCAGGAGCGGGTTTGCAAGCGTCCCTCCACGTATACCTTGCCCCCCTTCTTCAGATATTCACCGGCGATTTCGGCTAGGCGTTGCCAGAGCACGACATTATGCCACTCCGTGCGATCCTGCCATTCGCCGCTCTTATCCTTGTAGCGCTCGTTGGTAGCCACCGTGAGCTTGGCTACGGGCGTGCCCTGCGGTGTGTACTTGACTTCGGGGTCCTTGCCCAGATTGCCGATGAGGATCACTTTGTTGACGCTTTTTCCTGCCATGCTGCTGCTCCTTCTGCCCCTTCTCAGATTGGCACTCCACCGAGGGCTGGAGCACGCCAAGGCGCGAAACTCGGGAAGGGTAAATGAGGGGCTGACCGCCCAATATACCAGAATCGGCGCTGGCCGATACGGCGGACCAATTCGCCAGCGGCAAGCCGGCGGGCTGCCTCCTCGCTCGCAACCCTGCAACGGGACCCGCTTGCTCCATCTTTCATTCTTTTCAGACGTTTACCGGGATGAAGTTATTCCGCGCCTGAGGAATTGTAGTATTTCTCTCCACGGCGGTTTCAGGATGCAGCCTTCGCGGAGCGCAAACTCTCAGCCCTAATCGGTTCAAGCCTTGCGACCACGGCCCAGATTCTCTGACTGCCCGCCCTCGGTTGTTGAGACCTTGCTACTCACGGGCGACACTCGGCAGGCGGTGCTATCGAGTGCCAATGCTATAATTCGGGCCATGCCTACCGAAGAGAAGGCCGTTGGGTTGGTGCCCGACGAGCTTAAGTTTGAACCCAAGTCGACTGGGATTAACACTCCTCGCAAGAAGAAACCAAAGGAGTTGGCAGTCATCACCGAATGTTGCACGGGCTGCGCTGGCTCCCCTGCCTGCGTCGAATACTGCCCAGTCGAAGACTGCATGTTCTGGGTTCCCGACGAAGACCACCCGCCGTTCGGGCGAATTCAAGTGGACCCCATCCTCTGCATCGGCTGCAAAAAGTGCACCAGCAAGGGACCGGATGGATGCTTCCTCGACGGTTGTCCCTGGGATGCGATCGTTATGGTGGAGACTACCGAGGTGGAAAAAGAAGTGGGAGCGATGCCCATCTGAAGCCGCTTTTGGGTCTCTCAAGAACATGCTCCCCTCTTCACCCTTCTGGAGCGCCTAAGCAGGCGAGGCGTAAAGTCGTGAACGCCGTGCACGGGTCGAGTGACACCGCTGACCGGGTATTGCTAGCTTTGGATTGAAACTCCAATGATCAGGGAACGCACTGCGTCAGCCTTGCTGACCCTCACTTTTTGTGTCACCTCGCCATTCGTTTTTGGGCAGGCCAAGCCGGTGGACGCCGCAGGCCAGCCATGGTGGCAGCACGCGGTGTTTTACGAGATCTACCCCCGTAGCTTTGCCGACAGCAAGCACAATGGCATCGGCGATTTGAGAGGCATCGAATCCAAGCTTGGCTATCTTAAGCAACTCGGGGTGGACGCTATCTGGATTACTCCCTGCTATCCTTCCCCGCAAGTCGACTTTGGTTACGACGTCTCCGATTACGACAATATCGATCCCATGTATGGAACGCTGGCCGATTTTGATCATCTCGTCAATTCGGCGAAGAAAAAACACATTCGCATCATCATGGACTTCGTAATCAACCACACTTCCGACCAGCACCCCTGGTTTCTGGATTCCAAGTCGTCGCGAACCTCTACGCATCGCGACTGGTACATATGGCGGGATGGCAAGGGGTCCGGTGAGCCCCCGAATAACTGGATTTCCGGATTCGGCGGTCCTGCCTGGAAATTTGACCCCACCACCGGCCAGTATTACTACCATTACTTTGCCACCGCACAGCCCGATCTGAACTGGCGCAACCCAGCCGTCGAACAGGCCATGTTCGATGTGACCCGCTTCTGGTACAAGCACGGTGTCTCCGGCTTTCGTCTCGATGCCGTCGATCTGTTGTTTGAGGATCCGGAGCTGCGCGATAATCCTGTGCTCGACGGCAAAAACGAGATGGGCGACCCCAAAACCCTGGAAAAATACAACGACAAGCTGCCCGAGAACCACGAGGTGCTTCGCCGCTTGCGAAGCGTCGCCGACGAGAACAACGCGGTGCTGGTGGGCGAAACTTACACCGACAGTGCGGCCGAGTTGAAGGAGTATTACGGCGCCCAGAACGATGAAATTCAGTTGCCCATGGATTTCATGTTTTGCACTGTGAACAAGCTCTCGGCTCCGGAGTTCCGAAGGCAGATCGCACTCGCCGAATCGACGGGCGGATGGCCCACTTACGTCATCGGCAACCATGACATGGAACGATCCTACGTGCGCTACGGCGACGGCAGGCACGATGACGAGATTGCTAAGCTGATGGCCGCGCTTTATTTGACGCTGCGCGGCACGCCCATCATGTATTACGGCGAGGAGTTGGGGATGACGAACAATGACCCCACGCGTAAGGAGGATGTGAAGGATCCCATGGGAGTCACAGGCTGGCCGGCCTATAAGGGACGCGACGGGGAGCGAACTCCCATGCAGTGGACCGATGGCCCCAACGCGGGCTTTACTCGCGGCACGCCGTGGTTGCCGATTGCGCCGAGTTATAAGAAATACAATGTCCAGAGCGAATCGCAAGATCCGGATTCGATTCTGGAGTTCTACCGGCATCTGCTGGCGCTTCGCCATCGAGACCCGGCGTTGCTCGAGGGAGACTATGTGCCGCTGAACGAGGACAACGCCAGCGTTTTGTCCTATCTCCGCCGTTATCGGAATGAGGCGGTCTTGGTCGCGTTGAACATGTCAGGCAGCATGCAAACCGTGAACTTCGACTTGACGCAACTGGGTTTCTCCCGAGCGCGGGTGAAGGTGTTGCTGACGACACTCCAATCTCCGCCCAACACCCGGCTGGAAAAGGTTTCCCTGGAGCCGTTTTCGGTTTACATGGTCCGTTTTTCGAAGTAATCGCCGCGCTGCAGGTGGCCCCTGCTATCGACCCTCGGCTCTGAGCTCCACCTCATGCTTCCCACCGGGGATGGACAAGACGGCGGTCCCATTGGACACGGTCAGTTTCCGTGGAGTTTTTCCGTCGATGCGCAGAAGCAGCCTTCCCGACCGAAACTCTGCCGTGGTCGCCCGGAAATTGTGCTCGCTCGTGATCTTCATCGAGACGCTCGGCGGGGACACGGTGTAGCTGCGAACCACCACGCCGGCATCCGCGTGGAAACGTACCGTTCCGTCACGCCACATTTCGGTTTCCTGCGGTCCGATCCTTACCTCATAGCTGTGACCGTTCCAGCGCGCTCCGCGGAAGTTTCCTTCCGTGCTGGGGTTTAACGCACCGAACCGCAAACCGTCCCAGGGATTCTCGTCGATGAATTGCTCAAGCGGAATCAGGCACAGCAACGTGCCCCAGGTGTAATGCACATCTCCGCCACCGCTTCCGCCCCAGACATGATAGAGCTCGTCGTTGTGCTGATTCGCTTTCCAGTCGTCCATGAAGAGAGCGTAGCTCTTGACGGCAAATTCCAAGGCGACTTGGTCGAAGCCGTAACGGTCGATGGCATGGTAGAGCAGGTAATTGGTCGGTCCCCAGATGCTGCCTCGCCAGTAGTATTGATCGGCGAATGCCGGGTCGCTTCGCGAAGTCGTAGGCACGACGTAGTCCCCCCAGAACTCGCGGGGATTCAGCAGATGTTCCTTCACCATCCGTTGGGCTTGCTCGGGTGTGGCAATGCCGGCGAGCATGGGATAAAAGTTCGTGGGCGAGAGACGCTTGGAAAACTGCCCGTTCCAGAACCGATTCTCATAGATGCCATCGGTTTCGTTCCACAGTTTGTCGCGCACCAACTGTTTCACCCGTTCGTAGTCTTGTTGAAATGCGCGGCGGTCATCGTCCTTGCCCAGAATTCCGGCGAGGGTCGCCAGAGTCTCCGCGTCGAGAGCGTAAAGCGAGTTCAGCCCAACGTCGTTCAGGTCCATGGTGTAGGTTTTCGGGTCGAAGTGTGCGTCATCCCACATGGGATTGTCGTCCATTCCCGATTCCCACTTCGCCTGCATCAGGAAGCCGCGGCCTCCGCTGCTTTCGCCGGAGCCGCGGTTGCTGCCCCACTCGAGGAGTCCGTCGCGATTCCCATCGCGCCAAGGCTGACCGTCACCCCGATCTTTGAACCACCACTCATGCCAGCGCTTGAGACGAGGATAGGTCCACGCCAGCATCTCCCCGTCGGGGTGACGCTGATATACCTTCCAAACGGCGTAAGCACCCACCGGCGGCTGGGAGCGGTCCGGCGTGATTCCGGAGGCGACGGCGTTGGGGACCAGTCCAGTTTCGGTCTGCGCCAGCAGAATGGCGCGAATCGTCGCCCAGGTTTGGTTTGGGTCCTCTAGGCTGGTGAGCAGGGAACCGAAAAATCCGTCCCAAGCTCCCAGCACCCACCCTCCGGCCCGCTGAGCGGCGCGCCGGCTGATGCTGGGAAAGATCAGATCATTCTGGCGAGCATACAGAGTATTCCAAAACATGTTGTTGCCGATGGTCTCCGGTGCTGCCTCAAAGATCCCTTTCGAGGATGGGCGGCGCGCTGCATATGCCTCCGCCCTTTGCTTCAGGATGGAGTCGATTTTGCCCGGCGCAAGCAGCGTCTTGGCTTTGCGCCTCAGCTCCTCCCGGTCCCATCCCAGGAGGGCGACAAAGTGCGCCGTCTTGGAATTGTCCGTGACGAACTGCAGTCCCGCTGCGTTCCTTGAGGGATCACTATCGAGGGAGTCGGCCAAAATTCCTGCGCCCCTCATGGTCAGGCGCAATTCTTCGAGAGAGGGGTACGTTCCGCTTCCCATCGCCGGCCGGTCGATCATCACCAGGAACTGACTGGCCGTTCCGAAGACTCCGTCAAAGTATCGCTCGCCCGCAATCGCCTGCCCGCCGTCCACAATCGAAAACACGCCGGGGAGTCCCCAGGATGCGCCGGCAAAGGGAATGTAGGTCTCAAGCACGGTCTGGAAGTTCTGTTCCGCCGTGATTCGACCGAGGACGGTAGTCTGGTCGAGCCGCGACCACTCAAGGGTGACCAGCGCCGCCCTGGGGGGCACTTGCCAGGACACGCGGCAATAGGAGCCGTCGGGTGCATGCGGGCCGACTTCGCGGATCGTATCGAGGATCGACATTCCTTCTTCGAAGGTGGCGCTGAAGGATCCGAAACGGAGAGCAAAACTCGAGGGTTGCCCGAAAGCCTTGGCCGCAAACACGATGCCGTTCCAAGCCTCGGCATCGAGCGAATCGACCGCAACGTCGTCGAACTTGTTGGCTCCTTGAACGGCTGCCGAATCCTTGGCAGCCGCGAAAGGCAGGAACGCGAGCACCACCGGGAGTAAGAGGCAAAGTGCAAAGTCCCATCGGCGCATCACCCCTTGCATCGGTGTCTCCTTCCATCATGAATAAATCAGTATTTCGTTCATTTGTCCAACGAGTGCTTCCGCCTGCTGCCGATCTTTAGTGCCTAGCCCCTGATGCACCCGTAAGCCAGGTCGCCCCGTTGTCTTGGATTTCATCAGCCGAAGTTGCATAGCCACGCCTGCTCCGGGACAGCTGGTCTCCCGCGTCGCCTGCCGCCTGACAGCGACCCTCGTCGCTGCCCGAAGATCAAGACCGAGCTGCTGTCGAGAGCTTCCTCGACCAGACTGGCAGGGTAGGACTGAGTGGTCAGCAGATTGGCTGGCGTTTCGATGAGCGTAACGTCGTTGTCTGCGTTGCTGCAGCGGCGATTGCCCGGAGGACAGAATTGAAACTTTTCTTGACGCAGGATTATCATCTAGCGTTCGAAGGTTGTCTCATGTCTGCAGGCCTCGAACCCGTCCGGTTCATAACTCACCAGGGCAAGCGGATTTTATTGGTCGATCTTACAAACTGTTCTCCCTCCGAAGTCGCGGAGATCGTTCGTGCCCTGCCCGAGCGCGTGACCAAGCAAGCGCTCGGTTCCGTTTTGGCACTTGGGGATTTCACCGGAGCGTCACTCGACGAGGACGCGGTTCGAGCCATGCAAGAAAGTGCGGTGTTCGATAGCCCTACATCAAGAAATCCGCGTGGGTGGGGGTAGATAACCTCCCCGAGTTGTTCCGGCAGCAGATAAGGAACTCTCCCGACGCGAGTTTCCTGTCTTCAAGAACCGCGAAGCAGCCTTGAAATGGCTGGCAGACGACTGAAAAGCCTTCACGATGTCTCCCTACACGTCCTTCATTAGTTCCCACACGCGAATCCCCGAATCCCTTCGATAGAACTTCCCGCAGGAGCAATACCTATTTTTTTTGCGCTGGCGCAAAATGTCCGTTTTCCCGCACATCTGTCTGCACCCTGTGGATTGCTGGGAAATCCCAAGCATCGAGGACATCCGGCTTTGCTCCTGTCACGTCAGAAGGTGCTATCCCGAATGCTATATCGCAAACGCATTCCCCGGGGACCAACGAATGACCCGTATTTCTGATCGGGGTTGCTTCACCGCGCGCGGTCGTCAAGTTTGTGAAGCCTGCACGGACCGACTGATGGGGGGAGCCCGTCCGCGCAGACCTGGTCAATAGTTGAACCGGTAACGAAACTCCCCATAAATTTGTCGAGGATCGTTCCAATGAAATCCGCCAAACGTCAGGCTGTTGTCCAACTGCACGCGGCGGTTTGCCACATTCAACGCGGTCACCGATATGGAATATTTCTCGGCGAAGCTCTTCCCCAGAGCAATATCAAACGTGGTGTGGCTGGGCAGATAGGGCCCGGGATATTGGGCGTAGGGCAGGCCGTATAGCCCGTTGGTAAAGCCCGAGCCGTAATACACATTGGTTGCGGCATAGGTTCCCCAGGGCAAGTTGGTGTTGTAGCCCAGGTTGAGGGTGTTTCTCTGGTCATGGTCCACCGGAGCCAATCCCGGCGGGATATCGAGCGCGCATGCCGGAGTCACGGGCGTAGGGCAGATGAGGCCTCCCGTGATCGGCGAGGTTGCCTGCGCGATCTGGTTGGCATAGGCAAGGTGAAACTGGCCGCGATGCCAGAGACTGGGAGACCGCAGTGTGAGTTCCCAGCCTTGAATCAAGGCTCGATCCCAGGTAATCGGCCAGAACAAGTTCGATGCTCCGATATTGTTATGATCCAGCCAATTCGTCGCCCTAGTTTGATAATTATCGGCGTTAAGAGTCCAACCGCGAACGGGAATCATCACCCCAAATTGCCATTCGATGTCCCGTTCCCCGTGCAGTGGAGCGAAGGTGAAATTCTGGGCGTTTGCCAGACCCATGAGGGCGCCGGTGGCGGTCACCAGGGGCGGGGCTTGGTAGTAATAACCGTAGTAGCCGCGAAAGACCCAATTCAGGCGCGGAATTCGCAAAGCCGCACCGAAGCGAGGGTCGACCGTGTTTTCCGTGATGGAGGCGTTGAATTGCGTTAGCCGGAGCCCGGCGATTAACGTCAGCCAGGGAGTCACTTTGAACTTATCGTTGATGAATTCGGCGGCAACTCCCCCGTTGACTCCAATCGAAGAGGCAGGGAAGTTCGGCAAGCCATTGGTGAAGTGGTTATCGAAGTAGTTGTACTGGTGCTGGCCGAATCCGTACACTCCGGCTTGAAGATCGTTTCTCCAAAAGGTTGCGTTCAGGGCCGCCTGCAGCCCTGCGTAATTGGCATTCTGTTCGACGGTTGAGATGACGGGAACGTCGTTGGGGCCGCCTTGGTAGTCGGCGCCGTTGTAGTGATAAAAGGGAGAGACCGTAATCAGCAAGTTCGGACTGAAGGTGTGCACCCAGGAGAAGGTAACGTAGCCGTCGGGCTCACGCTCGCTGTCGCGCAAGCCGTAGCTAGGGGACTCGCCCGATGTTTCCAAAATCTGGTTTCCTGATGAGGTTGGATCCGGGTCGATGGGGATCTGATAATAATCGCGCCGCAGGGACCCGACCAGCCGAAATTGATTCTTGGCGTCGGGATTGAAGATCAACGAAGCGAATCCTCCGAAGCCGTTCTCTGCATCGTGAACAACTTGCGGGATCGGCGTCTGCAGCCCGTAATTGCTTCGATTTCCGTTCAGACTGACATAGTAGGCGAAGCCCTGCGTGTGTCCTCCACAACTAATTTGGTCGTTGGTTTGATAGAAATTCCCGGCGTTGATGACGAGATCACATTCCCGATCGCGCTCGAAACCGGTTCGCGGCACGACGTTGAAAATTCCGTAGGTACGGTCCCCATAGTCGGCATCGTAGCTGCCTCTGAGAACTTCGAGATTATCGACATCTTTGGGGTCAATCTGGGGTCCTAAATTGGTAGCGATGTTCGTGTTCGGGATGGGAACGCCGTCAATCAGCCAGTTGACCTGGTGGCCCCCTCGCATATGCAGCATGTCGTGGGTCACATAGGCCGCCGGCACGTAATCGGTGATCATCTCCATGCCGTTGGTGCGGTCCGCGCCGGGGGTTTCGAGAATGTCTTCACGGCTCACCATGGTGGTCGGCGTAACCGTTTCCGTCGTGGCTTCGACGGGAAGTCCGGAGACGGCGACGGTCTCATGAATGCCTGCGATCGCCA
>JASHSL010000445.1 GCA_030040855.1 Terriglobales bacterium | reverse complement strand
GCCCACAGTGTGAAGGAGAAGATGAAGGGAAATTGAAGGCGCCGGTGCGCCCCTGCCAGAGACCGAATCCCCGGGACCTCTCGAAGCCGAACGGATGTCGCGCGGCCTGCGCATGACCCCAGAGCGGCCCAGGCTTTGAGCGTCGTCGAAAGCGCCCAGCAGCACTTGGACGCTGCCCAGATTCTGCGCCGGGCACGTGCCCTGGATGCGGTCGTGGATCGCGTCACTGTGTGCCGCACGCGGAATCTGCTGAAACGCTACGGCTTGGTCGATGAACTCGATCTCACGCCTAGCGGGGGCGGTAAGCCCTACGACGAGCGTCGTCCGATGTGCGGTCACATCTCCTGCTTGTGCTGCGGGCAAGATCACCGAGTTCGAGAGCGATTGGTTCGATCGTCTGAAGCGTCAGATTCAGCGCGATTGCCGCTTTCACATTCTGGTCAGCCGGCTTGAAATTGTCGGCCGGGCTTGCTGCCGTGCGTCCTCTCCCGTCGTTGCCCCTTCGATCGGAGTCAAACCATCGCTGCCGGGTCGCCATCAGCTTTGCTTTTCGAGCGCCTCTGGCGAGAGCAGGGGGCGAGGCTCAAGCGCCCTGCTGCTACGCGACCGCGAAGCAGCAGGGCACGAAATCGCGCTTGAGACCTGTGAGGCGCCAGGCTAATCGGCGGCGGCGACAGCTTCTCTCGCTGCCCGCTCCGTCCCAATGCGCATCCCGTAGAAGGAGCGATGGACGAAAAAGAACGACACCGCAAAGAACACCAGGGACAGCACGTGGCTCAATCCGGTTCCTTGCTCCCGGGAGAGGGAGACCGCCAATTCCACGGCCAGCAGCCCGAACAGAGTGGTGAACTTGATGACCGGATTCAAAGCCACCGAAGAGGTATCTTTGAACGGGTCTCCCACCGTGTCGCCCACGACGGTCGCGGCATGCAGCTCCGTGCCCTTCTGATTGAGCTCCACCTCGACGATCTTCTTGGCGTTATCCCAAGCTCCACCCGCATCCGCCATGAAGATCGCCTGATAGAGACCGAAGATCGCGATGGAGATCAGGTATCCGATGAAGAAGAACGGCTCGACAAAAGCGAAAGCCAGGGTGGCGAAGAACACAGCAATAAAGATATTGAGCATGCCCTTCTGGGCATACCGGGTACAGATCTCAACCACTTTCTTGCTGTCGGCGACCGAAGCCTTCTCGACCCCTTCCAGGCGGATGTTCGCCTTGATGAACTCGACCGCGCGATACGCCCCCGTACTGACGGCCTGGGTCGACGCGCCGGTGAACCAATAGATGATCGCACCTCCGGAAATCAAACCCAGCACGAAGGGAGCATGCAGGAGGGAGAGGCGATTCACATTCGCCGACAGGCCGTTGGTGAGCGCCATGATGATCGAGAAGATCATGGTGGTAGCGCCGACCACGGCAGTTCCAATCAGCACCGGCTTGGCGGTTGCCTTAAAGGTATTGCCGGCACCGTCGTTGGCTTCAAGCAGGTATTTTGCCCGCTCGAAATTGACGTCCGCCCCGAAGTCGTGCTTGAGCTCGCTTTGAATGTTGGGCACTTGTTCGATCAGCGAAAGCTCATAGACGGATTGCGCGTTATCGGTGACCGGGCCATAGGAATCGACGGCAATTGTGACCGGACCCATGCCGAGGAAGCCAAAGGCCACCAGCCCGAAAGCGAAGACCGGGGCCGCCACCATCAGGTTCCCCAGGCCCAAGGTGCTGACCTGATAGGCAATGGACATCAGCACCACCATGGTTAGCCCAAGATAGTATCCGGAAAAATTTCCCGCCACGAAGCCGGAGAGAATGTCCAGGGAGGCTCCGCCCTCCTGCGCCGACGTTACCACTTCTTTGACGTGCCGCGACTCGGTCGAGGTGAACACCTTGACCAGTTCCGGAATCAGCGCTCCCGCCAGCGTTCCGCAAGAAATAATCGTGGCCAGCTTCCACCATTGGTTCGCATCTCCACCCAGTTCGGGAATGATGGAATAGGAGATGATGTAGGTGAGTACGATCGACACCAGCGACGTGATCCATACCAGCCACGTCAGCGGCGTTTCGAAGTTCATTTCCGCGGCGTTTCCGTATCGTACCTTGGTGATGCTGGCATTGATGAAGTAAGCTGCGGCGCTCGCCACCAGCATGGCAATACGCATCACGAAAATCCATACCAGCAGCTGGACCTGCACCTGCGGATCCTTGACGCCGAGCAGGATGAAGGTGATCAGAGCGACGCCCGTCACCCCATAGGTTTCAAAGCCATCGGCGCTCGGACCGACGGAATCTCCCGCATTGTCGCCCGTACAATCGGCGATCACCCCGGGATTGCGGGCATCATCCTCCTTGATTTTGAACACAATCTTCATCAGGTCGGAGCCGATGTCGGCGATCTTGGTAAAGATGCCTCCGGCGATGCGCAGGGCGGCCGCGCCCAAAGACTCCCCGATGGCAAAGCCGATGAAACACGGGCCGGCATAATCGCCGGGAACGAACAGCAAGATCACCAGCATCATCAGCAGCTCGACACTGATGAGCATCATGCCGATACTCATGCCGGCTTCGAGGGGAATATGATGGATGGGATAAGGCCGTCCCCGCAATGCGGCAAAGGCGGTCCGCGAATTGGCGAAGGTGTTCACCCGGATTCCAAACCAAGCCACCCCATAGCTGCCCGCCATTCCAATGACGCTGAACAAGACGATGATGGGCAGGGTGACCGAGACCGGTTTGCCCGGCACGGGTGAAAGCACGCCGAAATAGAGAACGATGATGACGGCCACGAATGCCCACAGCAGCAGCAGGAATTTTCCCTGGGTGATGAGGTAAGTCTTGCAGGTTTCGTAAATCAGCTCGGAAATGTCACGCATGGAGCGATGGACGGGCAGGTTCTTGAGGCGGGTGTAAATGGTGAGGCCGAAGCCCAGGCCAAAAATGCAGAACAGAATTCCGATCATGAGCAGGCTGTGGCCATCCATCCCGAGAAACTTGACCGAGGCCAAGTCGGGTAGCTTGAGGCTCGCCTCGCCACCCACTTCTCCTCCCGGCTGAGCCCACGCGGCCGATGCCAACAGCAGAATGCAGCTAAGTGCCAGAGCTTTTCCGGCCGTCTGCGCGAAACCGCATCCTCGGGACGCAACTTGAGTGGACCAGATGCGCATAGGGGTCCTCCACCATCTATCATTAAGGATGACTTACGGGTTCAGGTACCTGGACCAACACACCTCTTCCCCACTTGCTTTGGGCGTTTGGAGCGTACGGCCAGACTTCCGAACACGCTTCCACCGCAAGACTGGAACAGGGATGCTGAGTTTGGCCGCGTCGGATGCTTGCAGTGCCGCACACATAGAACGACGCACACGCTTCGGCCGGGTGAGCTGACGCGCAGGGAACGACCTCCCCAGAGCTGACCTGGCAGCTAGAAGGGTTTTTATAACATGTTCGGGATGACCGGTCAAACCGAGGAGGTAATCAGTGTTCGATCAGTGGGAGTCGGTGGTCTCTTCTAGATCCCAATCTCAAACAACACTCTTATCGAGTGCAAGTCTTTCCCGCTGAAGTTGTCCCTGCCGATTGCCCAGGCGGGCTCGAGGCTTGAGGAGCCATAGCCTGGTTGCTCCGCCTCCGCGTACGCGTCGCGGTAACCCTAATACGCACAGCGCAGGCGTAATTTTGAAGCCGCAATGAGAGTCTAACTGGAATGTTGAACGCTCTCGTTCAAGGCCGAGCTGGAAACCCCGTTGGCGAGAGAGGACGTAATAGAGCGACGTATCCACCAACTTGCGGGGGCCGGAGTAGTCTTCCGGTTCCTTCGCTGTTCCCCCAAACCAGGTGGGGAAAGGATCGCGTTCGATCGGCTGGGTTGAGGCATCGGTAAGTGCAAA
>JASHSL010000444.1 GCA_030040855.1 Terriglobales bacterium | reverse complement strand
GAACGCGGGCTAAATGTCCATGTTGGGCGCTATGCGGGCAGAATGGGGGTGATCACGCCCGTCGATCGCCTAGAATCGAGCTGCCAGGCTGGCCGATGGGGTCGGCTCGGCAGGATTGGGATTCGCTCGCAAGCCCTGGTGAAAAGGCAAAGACGGCCCGGAGAACTAGCGGGATGTGCGGGCGTAGGGTGCGCCGCCGTACCCTGTATTGCCGTAATCCAAATCGAAGCCCAGTTGTAATTTCGCCGCTTCCGACATCAAGCCGGGATGCCACGGCGGATCGAGCACAACTTCGACGTTCACTTGCTTCACTTCCGGCAACTTCGACAGCTTGTTCTCCACGTCGGCCTTGAGCACGTTGCCCATGCCACAACCGGGAGCCGTCATCGACATCTTGATGTCAATTCTCCTGCTGCCCTCGGGCAGCTGGGTGATCTCACAAGAGTAGATGAGGCCGAGATCCGCGATATTCACCGGAATCTCAGGGTCGTAAACCGTCTTGAGCTGGTCCCACACCAGCTGCTCGCTGAAGCTGGCGGTCGAAACTTGATCTGGTTGTCCGGCGGGCAAGGTGAGGCCCAAAGCTTCAGCATCTTTCCCATCGATGCGGTACATGCAACCGAAGTCACTGACCACGGTGTAGCCGGTGCCCAGAAACTGCGCGATCCGCACCATGGTGCGAGCCGGGAGAAAACGGTGGATGCCGCTCGGAATCTCGATCGCTTCACATTCGCGTTTTAGTTCGATGAACTCGCCGCTCATAACCTAACCTCAGTCTTCGGTCGAAACCGGCTCTTGTTTGTCTTCGAGAGCCGCTTCGAAGGTGTGCCACGCCAGGATCGCACATTTTACCCGGGTGGGGAACTCGGATACTCCGGAGAACACCGCCAATTTCCCAAGTTCGACCGGATCTCCGTTTGCCCTGGCCCGGCCGGTGACCACTTCGTGGAAGCGCTCGAATAGCTTTTCCGCCTCGCTTCTGGTCTTGCCTTTCAAGCTTTGCGTCATCATCGAGGCGGAAGCTTTGGAGATGGCGCAGCCCGACCCCTGAAATGCAATGTCCCGAATGACGTCGCCGTCCATTTCGAGATACACGATAAACCGATCGCCGCAAAGGGGATTGTAACCCTCGGCCTTGTGGTCGGCGGTCTTTACTTCACGGTAATTGCGTGGCGCCCGGCTGTGCTCGAGAATGACTTCCTGATACAGGTCCCGTAAATCGGCCATCAGCCGAAAACCTCCCGCACCTTTTCGATGCCCGCCGCCAGGCGATCGATCTCTTCTTTGGTGTTATAGAACGCGATGGAGGCGCGGGCGGTCGCATCCACGCCAAAACGCTGCATGACGGGCTGCGCACAGTGATGCCCGGTACGGACCGCAATGCCTTCCTGGTCGAGAATGGTTCCGATATCGTGGGGGTGAACTCCATTCATGACGAAAGAAAGCACCGCCGCTTTTTGGCTCGCGGTCCCGATCAGCCGCAGCTCGGGAATCTCCGCAACCTTCTCCGTGGCGTAGCTGAGCAGCTCGTGCTCGTAGGCTGCGATCGCGTCGAGTCCCAGCCGCTGCACGTACTCAATGGCAGCGCGCAACCCGACTGCACCCGCCATATCGGGAGTGCCGGCCTCAAACTTGTGAGGCAGTTTGTTATAGATCGTCTTCTCGAAGCTCACGGAGCTAATCATGTCGCCTCCGCCCTGGTAGGGCGGCATTCGATCGAGGAGGGCTGTCTTTCCGTAGAGCACGCCAATGCCGGTCGGACCGTACATTTTATGCCCCGAGAAAGCATAGAAATCGCAATCCAAGTCCTCGACGTTCACTGCCATGTGAGGAACCGCCTGGGCGCCGTCGACAAGCACGGGAATGTTCCGGGCGTGTGCTCGGCGGATGAGTTGCGCCACCGGATTCACAGTTCCCAAGGCGTTCGACACATGGCTGAAGGCGACGATCTTGGTGCGCGAACCAAGCAATGCTTCAAACTCCTCAAGAATCAGCTCTCCCTCGTCATTGATGGGCGCAACCCGGAGTTTCGCCTCCTTCTCTTCGCACAGCAGCTGCCAGGGAACGATGTTGGAGTGGTGTTCCATGGCGGTGATCAACACCTCATCGCCTCGACCCACGTGAACCCGGCCATAGGTTTGGGCGACAAGGTTGATGGCTTCCGTCGTACTCCGCACAAAGATGATCTCGCTCGCCCGACCCGCATGGAGAAAGCCCTGCACGACTTTGCGCGCGGTTTCATATTCCTGGGTCGCGCGCTCGGAAAGATAGTGCACTCCGCGATGAATGTTGGCGTTATCGTGCTCGTAATAACGAAGGATCGCGTCCAACACCGCTTTCGGCTTCTGTGCAGTCGCGGCATTGTCCAAATACACCAGTTGGTGGCCGTGCGCCGGTTGCTTGAGGATGGGGAAATCGGCCCGCACGCGCTCGACATCAAACCCGGGCACGGCCGCGGGGGGGGCGGGAACATGGTCCCATGGCAATCTAGCAACAGCAGTCATCCGACTTCCTCCCAACTTCTTTCTGCTTGCCGGTTCAGCGCGGCACTGCCCTCGGACACGGAATTGGCAAAGGACAGGAGATGCTTGTGAATGAGCTTTTCGGCGTGGGCACGGGCCGGGTCGGCTCCCATGCGCGCCAGACATTCGCTGGCGAAGGCCGAGAGCAGAAGCCTGCGCGCGGAAACCCGGTCGATCCCTCGCGATCGCAGGTAGAACAAGGAATTCTCGTCTATCTGGCCGATCGTCGCCCCGTGGGTGCACTTCACGTCATCGGCGTAGATCTCCAGTTGCGGCTTGGTGTCGATCTGCGCGTCGTCGGAGAGCAGCAAATTGCGGTTCGTCTGCTTGGCGTCGGTCTTTTGCGCGTCCTTGTGGACCACGATGCGGCCGTGGAAAACGCCATGCGCCTGCCCATCGAGAATTCCGTTGTAAAACTGTCGGCTGCTCGAATGCGGGCGGGCGTGCTCGACCAGCATGTAATTGTCGAGATGTTGATGGCCCTGGCCGACAAATAAGCCATTGATCAGACATTCCCCGCCTTCTCCGCCCAGCACGGGATGGACGTTGTTGCGCACCAGCCCGCCCCCCAGCAAGAGGGAGTGGGAGGAAACCGCGGCGCTTCGTCCTTGTTCGATCCGTAAGGTGGAAATGTGGAAGGCATCCTGCGGCTCGCGCACGATCGTATAGTGCACAACATGGGCACTCTCGCCAGCCACGAGTTCGGTCACGCCATTCAAAAGCACAGCGCCGCAACCGAGCGATACATACTCCTCGATGACGATGGCCTGGCTTTCAGCTTCGACCACCAGCAGGTTGCGCGGATGGATCATGCGCGGCGCATCCGCCGTGGTCGATACGAACAACAGATGAATGGGCTGGGGCAACACGGTTCCGCGCTGGAGATGAACATACCCCCCATCTTCGGCGAAGGCAGTGTTCAGGGCCGGGAAAGGATCCCGGCGGATGTCGACGTAGCGACCGAGATGGGCTCCGACCAGCTCCGGTTGTCTCTCGATCTGGTCCTTGAGCCCGGAGAGGGTTACCCCCTTGCTTACGTCGTCAAGATCAC
>JASHSL010000443.1 GCA_030040855.1 Terriglobales bacterium | reverse complement strand
GGTAGAGTCGAAGACTGGCGCCGGGGTCCTTAGGTTGAGCCTATCTGTTTCTCTCCGTTTCCTCTGAGAGTGCCTCACTAGCGCAACCATCGACGGGTTTCCAGTCTCCGCTCATCAAACCGGATATGCCTGTTTCAGGCGTCCGGCTTTCCGATGGACTTCACAGTAGACTCACGGACGGGCTTCATATTGGATATCGCGAAGCCGAACTACTCCTAGCTTCCCAAATATCTTTTCGCCAGAAAACTGGCAGGTGCCCCGCGTAGGCACCTTATGACGCCGTCTCAAGAAATGGCGTACGCTTTCATCGACGTGGTTATCCACCGCTCGATAGGCCATTGTCCGAGTGCCGTAGGAGAAATACGCTGCCCAACCCCGTAGGGTTTGATTCAAACGAGTGCATATTTCTTCCCAGGGACTGGTCAGATGGGCTCGCAGCAACTCATCGACTTTCGCTTTGACTCGTTGTTGACTTTTCTTCGACGGGCTGGCCCCGCGATACCATTTGCCCTTCTTGCGATAGCAATGCGGTCCAAACGAGTACCCAAGAAAGTCAAACTTCTCTCGGCGGGCATCCTTGATGCTGGTCTTCGCCTCGTTCAGCGTGAGTCCCAGGCGCTGCATCACTCCCCGCGTCCACTCCAGTGCTTCTCGCGCGTGTCCGCGACTGAGAATCACGAAGTCATCAGCATAGGAGATGATGCAAGCTGCCCAGAGCTCCCCCTTCCCGGTTTTCCGCCAGTGCTTCAGGAAGCGATTCATATACAGGTTGGCGAGCAGCGGGCTGACGACCCCGCCTTGCGGAGTGCCGCATTGGCAGTCTCGTCCTCCCGTGATCCGCCGCTTCCCGTTTTCGTCGCGTTCCTCCACCGGAACCTTTAACCACATCTTGATCAGATGCAGCATGTTCCGGTCCACAATTCGGCGAGCCACTGACTTAAGCAGTTCGCAGTGTGGAATGGTATCGAAGTACTTGGACAGATCGGCGTCGACTACCTCGGTGTAGCTTGCCTTGATTAGCTTGTGTACTTCCTGGACGGCGTCTTTCGCGCTTCGCTTCGGTCGGTAGCCATAGGCATTCGGCTCCAGGTCCGCTTCGAAGATCGGTTCGAGCACAACCTTGGCGGCAGTCTGCACCACTCGATCCTTGATACAAGGAATTCCGAGCGGCCGCTGTCCGCCTCCCGGCTTGTCTATCCATACCCGACTTACCGGTTTCGGTTTGTACGTCTTGGTACGTAATTCTTGTATGATGCCTCGCAGCCACTCTGCCAATCCCTGCGCCTCGATCTCTTCGAAGTCTTCCCCATCCGCGCCGGGTGCCCCATCATTCACTTTCACTTGGGCATAGGCGTAGATCAGAATGTCTTCTCGGTAAATCTTGTCGTAGAGTTGGTAGAAGCGGTAGTTCGGCTCGTTCTTCGCCTTCCTGTACAGCTTTCTCTGAAGAATCCGGATCTTTTCTGGTGTTTCCAGACTCACGTCAATCACCTCTCCCTTCCTTCTTTGAAAGCACATCCAAAGCAAGGGTCCTTTCCTCCGCCGGCATTACCCGGCTTCCTCGGTCATATGACCCTCTCCGACCCCCAGAGTGAACCGTCATCCAGATTGATGACGTTGAGGCCGTGACCCTCGTTCCTCCTGGGTCTCCCCCGATTAACCAGATCGCCTTTCGGACCTGCCGTGCTCACTACCCCGGTGGTTGCGACAGGTGCATCTTCGGCTTCTTCCCTGTCCCCATGGCCTTACCCCGTTCTATCGGCGGGTCGGCTTCCACGACTTCACTTTCGAGGCCTGCTCAAGCTTCACGCACGTTACGGCTTGTCCGATTGTTCGCCCACCTAAAGTGGACTTTGTCACGAGGCTCCAGTCCGGTCGGTTAACCCTTCCGAACTGCTCGTCAGCTACCGAGCCCTGCCGATGGCTGCTCGGGTGGGTCCTTCCCCCACTGGTGATCTGCCCTTCGGGGCACGCGATAGAGCCGAGGCGCGCGCACTTTGTCATAAAACAAAATCACGGTTCCTCGGGCCCCCCTGCAATCCCGGAAGGTCGGATTTCCCGATTCCGGTTTTGGCCCTGACTTTCCCTGAAGAGGCCTTTCCGAGACAGGTGAAGTTTAAGTGCTCGCTCACATGCACCCCAACCCATTCCGGTTTACCTCACAGCTCGTCCTTAAAATCATGGCTCCTCCGACTTGCGTCGTTGACCATACTAGGACCGCCAAGTGCCCAGAGCTCCTTTGCCCGTCACAAGCGTTACTCATGACAGGGTGGCATCCAGCGCCACCTCGAAGGGCATTACCCCTTCTTCATCGCTCCTACGAGCTCATGCGCCAAACCAGTTCCCTCCTCCGGAATTTGTGTATCCACACTTATCTCCCGAGGTCCTTGCAGGTTGCTGCGAACCCCTGCTGGAAACCGGTTCTTCCCGACGTTATCTCTGCAAGTCTTTCCCAGGATGCTTGAGCCATTGATCCCGTCGGGTGGTAGGGTGCATTTGCCTGTTACTTCCCCTACCTCGTCGGCCTTCCCCAAGTCCCGCCAATGGGTCGGCTTCCCCGAATCGCCCCGCAAAGAGACTTCGTGCGGCGGGTGTTTCGAGATCGTCGCTATTCCTTACGTTCAGGCCTCCTGGTTTGTTCGCCACCCAGGTCTCCC
>JASHSL010000442.1 GCA_030040855.1 Terriglobales bacterium | reverse complement strand
GCTTGAAAAAATCGATGACTCTTCGCCAGTCCAAATGATCCCATGCTGGCAGGAGAACAAAGATCTTCTTGACTGGCTCCGTTCGTTGTAGCCCTTCTGGGAACATGGGTATCTAGCGCATGCCAAGGGTGGCCCGAGCTCCGCCAATCGGAAAGATTTATATTGAGTCCGCCGATGCGCACGCCTGGCCGATTAGCAGGCTTCTAATTATCTGGTTGCTTCAGCAAGCCACAATAGGTAGTGTTGAGGCGTGCCACGACCGTCGTTTCCGAAGACACTGCGCCAGTTTCAGTCCGACTTTTCCACGGAGGAAGCCTGCCAGCAATATCTGGCAGTCTGTCGTTGGCCAGATGGGTTCACTTGTCCACGATGCGGGCATGGAAAAGCTTATGAGTTAGTGAACCAGCGGCGCTACCAATGCTGCAAGTGTCGCTACCAGGTTTCACTGACAGCGGGGACTATCCTTCATCGGACGAAGATCCCGCTGACCCATTGGTTCTGGGCCGCGTACCTGATGACCACTGACAAACGTGGCGTGTCAGCTCTGTTTCTGCAGCGTCAACTGGGCCTGACCTGCTACGAGACTGCATGGATGATGCTGCACAAGCTCCGCCGAGCGATGGTGAACGTGGCCAGGGAACCTCTGCGGGGTGAGGTGGAAGTGGATGACACGTGGATTGGAGGTGAGCAAGCCGGACTTCGGGGAAGCCGACAACTCAAGCAACGGAGAGCAGCTCTTGTCCTCGTGGCGGTCGAAAAGCGCGGCCAGGCATCGGGGCGAGTCCGCATGAGCGTGATTCCTGACTTCAAGGCCGTCACGATAATGTCGTTTCTCACCCGGCACGTCGCAACCGGGTCGACTATTTATACGGATGGCCTAAAGAGTTTTTCAGGTCTTTTAGAGGCTGGCTTTAAACATGTTGTTCGTATCCAACCCCTCCGGTCGGAGTTGCGCAAGGGTGCGAAGTCCGCTGTCCCCCTTGCCGACCGGGCAATTGGGAACCTCCAGCAGTGGCTGATCGGAACCTACCATGGTGTGGGCAGAAACCATCTGCAGGTTTACCTCGACGAATTCGTCTTTCGGCGTAACCGTCGCAAGACACCGCCGGCCGCATTTCAGACACTCCTTGGTCTCGGAACCACCCGCACAGCAACGGTATACGAGCAGATTCGAGGAGCGAGGGATCTCAACCCCAACCCATTGGGGCTTGCTGAAGCAATCAGATAATTAGAAGCTTTCTAGATGGCCAACAGCTTGTGGCCTGTCTGGCCGTGGCGGTTTCACTTTTCCTTTCTTCTTCTGAGCTCTGGCATCATGACCAAGAGTTTGAGTCTCCGGTCAATTGCGGTGTTTGTCACGTCCTGCACACGCCCATAATCCAAGCGCAAGACGTCATTCATGTAGCCATTGATAACGGAATCGGCCAGCCAACTCCAGTTATAGCTCGTGCCATGAACTGGGACCGGTGGCGGATCAAACTTCACCTTGGGCTCCTCCCGCCGCCTGAGCAAGGCTTTCACTAGAAGCCACTGAGTTCGGTCGATTTTCCTGCGCCCGCCTTGGACGGCAGGTGAGGGAGATCAATAGCACAACTACTATGCTGATTCTCTGGCACAGTCAAGGTCAATTGTCGGGGGGGGTGCCGGCCAGACACGGCTAATCACTTGTATTCCCGCGGCGGTCATCGTCTCGATAACCATTCTGCACCTTAATCGTGAGCGTTTGCGCTGCGCGCTTCGTCACTCCACGAGGAACACCACACTCGTGGCGGGGCAAGATACCAGCGCACTCTCCTCCACTCGAAGTCGGGCCCCGTGCGACGAGTAGATGCATTGCCGTAGGCATGGCGTTGTGGGCACTCGATTTCCCCTACTCCCGCCTCCGGCGCATTCCCGAGTCGCTGGGCCGTCCCTTTTCCCAAGCCATTTAGGTTCTTGTGCCTGCAGATGCGCCATTGCGAAAGGATGCGGAGTAACTCATCCTTTTACGGCCGAGCGGATTCTTGGGTTACCTGAGACGGCGGCTTTGAGCGCCGTGTCGGTTTCGATCAACTCGAGGACCTTACGAGTCATCTCCTCATCAACGTCAGGCGCCCTTCGGATCTCTACCGGATAGCGCACCAGCAACTCAAGGCCTGCATCGGAAAACTGAAGTCGCGCTTCCGGGCGTGGTGCCTCAACCTGAATGTCGACGCGGCGCTCGACGCTAGCGTGCTGACGTTCGATGGCCTCTCGATATTGCGCATAGACTGCATTCACGACGGTCACCAGCTTTTCTTGCGCTGCCTTGTGGTTTCCGTTGGGCGCAATCATTACTACAACTTCGTGCCATGTGTACTCGGTTCCAGGGATTTGCTTAAACAGGGGTGTACCGGTCTGAAAGAGGACGGCATTTGAAAAGACAACGATTCGTCCCGTCGGGTAGAAATCCAACCCGGTACCCGCCAGTTCCATTAGGTACAACCTTACCAGCCCGATATCGACGACATCACCCGTAATGCCAGCCACGGTGATTCGGTCTCCGACCCGGATGCCGTAGCGCCCGATGATGAAGAAATACGCGGCGACGGAAAGAAGGAGAGCCTGCAAGCCTACGGCAATACCTGCGGTGATGAACCCGGCAAATGTTGCCAGAGAACTGAACTCGCTGATGAAGCCCAGAGTTAGAACAATCGCAATCAGGAAGCCAATCACCACACGGCGCAAGACCAAAAACTGGCGGCGGCGACGAGGGTCGCCTACGTAGCGGAAGGTGATACGGCGCCAGATCTCTGAGAAAATCAGAACCACCACCAACGCCAGTGCGATGCCGGACACGCGAAGCAGTACGGAGCGAAGCACGTGTTTGGATTCGCGGGCAATCGAATTGCTCCACTCATTGAGATTCCTCTGACTGTCAGTGAGCACAATGATCTCTTGGCTGAGGGGGAGAAGAGCACTGGAAAGCTGTTTGAAGCGCTCGGTGAGTTCTTGGAAGCCTTGCCGTTGCGCTTGCAGCTGCTGGGGAACGGGAGTGCCCGACTGATTGGCCAGCTTCTCACTGAGCGCAATCGTTGCTCGCAGCGCACCGCGTAAGGGCGTGCGCAACTGGTCCGCCACATCGCGCGTATGAGCGGTTTCTTTCACCACTTTGTCAATCTCGTGCTCGGCATTCACGTAGTCATACAGCGTGAGTGCTTGGCTGATCAGACCGCCGGAGTTGGCAAGCGATGGTTTGGCGGCACCGGGCGCCGCTGCGGCCGTTTTCTGCGCGCTTGCGGAGGAACCGAGAACCTCGGGAATTGATCTGGCCAGCTCGTTGATGCTGCCTTCGAGACCCCCGACGATCTCGCCATTGGTTTCGACGAACGCTGCCATCTTGCGATTAGCATCGAGGAGCGCCTTCTGTAATTCCAACTGGCTCTGAAGCGCATCTCGCTGTGAAAGCAGCTTCATCTGCCGGGCAGCCGGTACTTTCGCTATTTGCGCATTGAGATCCTCGATCTGCGATTGCAGCTGGTCGATGAGCGCAGTGGTCTTTGCCTCCATCCGCGCCAGCGTCTGCTGTTGTGTCGTCTCGCTCGACGCACCGCTGTTCTTCTGTTGGGCTGCGATCAATGCGGTCTCGGCCTTGGCGTATTGAAATGCGAGCCGAACGGCCTCGGCTCCGAGACTTTGGGCATTGTCCTGATAGATGGCGTCGCTCGGCAGTCCGACCGATTGAATGCCTGTGGTCGAATGGCGATACCAACTGATGACTTGGTTCAAGTGATGCAGCGCGGCATCGCCATTGAACTGAACTGGGGGCAAGGTAAGAACGGAGGCCTGTGAACTCGGTTGAGTAGGGGCTTGCGGCTGGGGCGAATGTTGCCCCCATGAGGCTACTCCGCCAAGCAAGTAAGACGCGATGATGGCGGTGATCCAGCGACCGGCGCGGCGCAAGTGCGCAATGGGATGTTGCCTGCTGCTTCTTCGCATTAGTTATTGTCCCTTGCATGTGGCGTGTCTTAGGAGCCCGACCGCCATTTCGTCTGTGTTGTGCGCGACCGGGAGCCCTTAGGCTCGGCGGCCCGCAGAGAACTCCTGCCCTGCAGTGCGACCAAGATGGTCAAAAGCGCAGCATATACCCTGGTGTGAGCGTTCTAGTCTTGATCGCCGTATTTCCCGAGCCGTTGCCAACTCGCCGAGCACGCGACTCCGTCATGATCGCACAGCAGAGCTGGAGTGCGGCCTCGGCTGAGATTCGACCAAGAAGCAGAGCCTCCGCGTATGGGGGATGGCGACGAGCGGTAAAGGCCCGGAAGATGCCGATGTTTCGTCTTCCAGCCTCCCCCGCTTACGTCAGCCCACAAGGCCTTTCCACCATACCTCGCTGGATCGACTTCTGGTCTTCAATCGGCTGCGCCGAACATTAGAATCCATAAGAAATGCCAAGGGCGAATTGATGCCGCGCTTCGAGATCCACTGCGGG
>JASHSL010000441.1 GCA_030040855.1 Terriglobales bacterium | reverse complement strand
GCGTCCAAACCTTTGGGCGTCAGCGGCGTGATCACCATAAAGATGATCAGCAAGACCAAAAGCACATCGATGAGCGGTGTTACGTTAATGTTTGCGTTCTGGCCCCCGCTCGGGCCAACGGCCATTCCCATAGGGGATCTCCTTTACTGCCCCGGACTGGGCAAAGCTGCCTGTGGCGGTTGGTTCGTCTGCTTGCGCTGATCAGTCAGCAAGCCCAGCTGATCGACGCCGGCCGCGCGAACGTTGTCGACAACTTGCACCACGGACCCAAACTTGGCCCGAGCATCGGCGCGGATGAAAACCCGCTTGTCCACCCGGTTGGCGAGGCGATCTTTCACCTTCTGGGTCAGCTGATCGGCCGGCGTGATGTCGTTGCCGAAGAAGATCTTGCCATCTCGCATGATGGCGACGATCAGCGCATCTTCCTTATCCGCATCCGGCATCTGCTCCGGGTTATTGACTTTGGCCAGGTCAACGCTCACGCCCTTCTGCAGCATTGGCGTGATGACCATGAAGATGATCAAAAGCACCAACATCACATCGACCATGGGTGTGACGTTGATGTCGGAAGTGACCTTAGACCCTTCGTCTCGTTTGGCGAGTGCCATACGTACCTCTCCTGCTGTTCGCATCCGGCGGCAGCGGATTTCCGACGCCGCCGAGAAACTCCAACTCGCAAGCCAATCCAGGGGTTGCGCGTTAGGACCTGCGCATCCCTCGCCGCTTGAGGAAGTAGTCGATCAGTTCGCTCGAGGAGTTGTCCATCTCCACGTCAAAGGCTTCCACGCGGCCGGTCAGATAATTGAACATCATCACCGCGGGGATGGCAACGAACAGTCCGATGGCGGTCGTCACCAGCGCTTCCGCGATCCCTCCCGCAACCGCGCCCAAGCCCGTAGCCTTCTGCTCGGAAATTCCGCGGAAGGCATTGAGGATGCCCATCACGGTGCCGAATAGGCCTACGAACGGGGCAGTTGAGCCGATGGTCGCCAAACCGCCGAGACCACGCTTCAACTCGGCGTGCACGATGGCTTCGGTGCGCTCGAGCGCGCGTTTCGAGGCTTCGATGGTCTCGCCCGGAATCTCCCCACTCTCTTGGTGAGCTCGGAACTCCATGAGGCCGGCGGTGACGACCTTGGCCAGGTGGCTCTTCTTATTGCGCTCGGCCACCTTAATGGCTTCGTCAATTTTGCCGTCGCGCAAGGCACCGGCCACCGCAGGCGCGAAGGCCCGGGACTGTTTTCTCGCTGCACTAAACGCCATCCAACGATCAATCATCACGCCGATGGACCATCCTGACATGATAAAGAGAATGATGACCACGCCTCTCGCCGTAGGCCCCATTTTCTTCCACAGCGAAATCGGGTCCCAACCCACATTCTCTTCCTGGAAGAGCCAGACCGCCATGGTGGATACGTGATGCAGGGTATGAGCTGCATGAACTGCTAGATTGGCTACAAACATGAGTTGCTTTTCCCTCCTCGGATCTTGTTCAACTACAGGTCCCTTGCGCGAACGCCAAAACTGCTACTCGATCGACTTCTGAACTTTAGCCTCCCGACAAGGTAAAGTTAACCGTAATCTGTGTTTCCACCTCGACCGGCTCGCCGTTCAAAATGTAGGGCTTATAGCGCCATTGCTTCACCGCTTCAATGGCCGCCGGAGCGAGCATGGGATGGCCGCTGATCAAACGCAGATTCTCGATGTTTCCGTCCTTGCTGATCTCGGCCGCGAGAAGCACAGTCCCTTGGATGCGTGCTTGTCGAGCCAGAGGCGGGTAGTTGGGCTGCACTTTGCGGATCAACAGCCCTTGCGTTACGCCCTGGGAAACGCGTACCCGTTGGGGCGTCGCCACTTTGGGCACGGCCACCGGGGTGGAACTGATAATTCCCCCGATTACGCCACCCATCTGGCCACCCGGCACACCTCCAGGAACCCCGCCGACAACCCCGGCCGACATCATCGCCGGCGGAGCCTCGTCTTCCTTAATCATCTGCACCTTTTGAGGAATCTTGGTCGGTGTGCGTAGCTGACCATTAATAATGTCGGTTTGAACCTGCCGCACCACGTGAACCGGCGCTGCCGCCGGCGGAGGTGGGGGGGGAGGCGGAGGGGGGGCTACCAAAAACGTCATCAACTGCCCCTTGGGCAGGGCTTCGGTAAACAGCAGCGGAATCAAGACCAGGATCCCTACTAAGACTGCCTGCAGAAGGAAGGAAAGCGTGGTCGTCATACCCCGCTTGGTTCTCAACTTCCCGCCCGATTCGATGAGGCTGTCCTCAAACATACCGCTCCTCCTACACTGACCCTAAAACACTATAGACACCGCTCGCCTTCCGCTTGCTCCCAAAACAGACGCTCCCAGCCGGTCAAATCGAAAACCGGAGAATAGTACCCCAAAATGCCCCTAATCACAAACCCGGACCAAGACTGGACCAGGGACCCAGGATTTAGGCCTTGGCCTTAACCTTTTCCCGTCGGCCCGCTTTGTCCGCGGGCACCATTACGGGCTGGCGTCCCCGACCCGCCCGCCAATCCTGATAGGCCACCAGGATGGGGGCGGCAATTGCGATCGAAGAATAGGTTCCGATCAAGATGCCGATGACCAGGGCAAAAGAAAATCCGTGCAAGACCTCGCCTCCGAACAGGAACAAAGCCAGCACCGTCAGAAACGTCAAGCCGGCCGTAAGAATCGTTCGGCTCAAAGTCTGGTTGATGCTTCGATTTACGATGTCGGAGAGCTTTTCCCGGCGCATCAGCTTAAGGTTCTCGCGAATGCGATCGAACACCACAATCGTGTCGTTATTGGAGTAGCCGATGAGGGTTAAAATGGCGGCGATCACCGTCAAGGAAATCTCCTTGTTGGTCAAGGAGAACGCGCCTACCGTAATCAAGGTGTCGTGGAACACGGTGATGACCGCGGCCACGCCGTAAATCCATTCAAAACGCACCGCCAGATAAACCAGCATTCCCGCCAGGGAGTATAAGGTTGCCAGCTTGGCCTGGGTTCTCAGCTGTTCTCCGACTTGCGGGCCCACAATTTCTACATTTCTCACGCTGAAGTTTGACAGATAGAAGGTGTCGTTGAGGAAAGCCACCACCGCCGGATCGACCACGGCCTTCAAGTCGTCGAAAGAACTCAACACGCCGCCCTTGGTGCGGTCACGATAATCCACGATCGCCTGGGCGATCTGGCCGTAACGCTCGCTTGCGTCCGTGCCCAAATGCAGAGGATCCTTTTCGAGCAAAGCGCTCTTCACCGTGAGCACGCTGGCATTATTCAAGTCCTGCTTATCGCCGGGGGCATTGGCCTCGAGTGCGCGAATGATCTCGAGCTTGCTACGGTCGAGCGCCGTTTCGTTGGTCTCCTTCTCCGAGACATCGATCAGAACCTCGTTGTTGCCAGCAGGGCCGTAGCGCTGGATGCGGGCATTGTGCAGTCCGGCACGGTCCATGGCGGCGCGGATGGCACTGTCGTTCGGGGAGGAGAGGAATTTAACGTAAACGAGCGTTCCCCCGCGAAAATCCACGCCGTAGGGAATCCCGTGCCAGAACAGCATGGAACAGACACCGGCCACGCTGAAGATCAAGGAAAAGGCAAGGAAATACCACTTCTTGCCGAGAAAATCGATGTTCGGATTGCGGAAAAATTCCACCTGCTTCCCACTCCCGTTCGTTCCACCCGGCGGCGACCCCACTCTCCGCCCGGGCCGACTTCACCCAATGCTCAAGGCTTCCCCGCGCTGCTTGCGGCTCAAAACCCAGTCAAAGATCACGCGCGACACGAAGACCGCGGTGAACAGGTTGGCGAACAGACCAAAGCTCAGGGTCACCGCAAAGCCTCGCACCGGGCCGGTGCCGAAGATGAACAAAATGGCGGCCGAGACGATGGTCGTGACGTGGGTGTCGACAATCGTGACCCAGGCGTGGCTGAAGCCCTGTTCGACCGCCGAGGGAGGCGTCTTGCCGTTTCTCAATTCCTCCCGGATACGCTCAAAGATCAGCACATTCGAGTCAACTCCCATGCCCACGGTCAGGATCACCCCGGCAATTCCCGGAAGCGTCAGGGTCGCACCGCTGTATCCCAGAAAGCCCAACAAAATCACCAGATTGAGAATCAACGCGACATCCGCATTGATGCCCGCGGCATGGTAATAGACGAGCATGAAGATGAGCACCGCCAACATGCCGATGATGGCGGCCGTCACGCCCGCACGGATGGAATCGCTCCCGAGCGAGGGGCCGACGGTTCGCTCTTCCAGGTAGATGATGCCCGCAGGCAAGGCCCCGGAGCGCAGGATCATGGCCAAATCTTTGGCTTCCTGCTCGGTGAACCGCCCGTTGATAACGCCGTTATCGTGAATCTGTTCCTTGATGACCGCCACTTCCTGGACCTTGTTATCGAGCACCACCGCAAGATTTTCTCCCACGTGCGCCCCGGTGAAAGCGGCGAAGCGGCGGCCTCCTTCGTTCGTCAGGGTGAACTGCACCGAGGGCTGACCATTCTCGTCGCGCGATTGCTCGGCGTTGCGTAAGTCACGGCCGGTGACGGCGGAAACCCGGGAAACCAGATACCACAGCGGCCCTTCCTGATTGGCGCCTAGGGTACGGCCGGGCAGCAGAACCGAATCGGCCGGCAACACGCCGCCATGATCCTGCAGCGCCTGCTGTTCACTCGAGTAAGGCCCACCGAGCGACTGGCGAATTTCCAGCATGGCCGTGGACTGCATGATTTCCTTCACCCGGCCGGGATCATCCACCCCGGGAAGCTGCACCAGAATCTGATACTGCCCCAGTCCATGCTCCTCGATGACCGGCTCGCTGACGCCCAGCTGGTCAATGCGATTGCGAATGGTCTCAATGGCCTGGCTGACGGCCCGGCGTTTCAACTCCGCCAAGGCCTGCGGCTTCATCGAAACCGTCCAACTGTTCTCGGCTCCCGAAACCAGGTTATATTCCGGCAGGTTATCGGTCACCAGGGAGCGCAGATCGGAACTCTGTTCCGGAGCGACACCCTTAATAAGGATCTTGTCCGGGTTGCCCGTAAGATCGGGCTTGGTGATGTCGGCGTAGCTGATCTTGTGCGCGCGCAGGAGCGCCTTCAGCCGCTCGAGCGCATTGTCGGAGTCCACGTTCACCGCATCATTGACCTGCACTTGCAGAATCAGGTGGGTTCCGCCCTTGAGATCGAGCCCGAGGTGAATCCGTTCCTCGAGTGCAGCCAGCAGGCCCTTGCCGGACAAGCTCTGCGGCACCCCAAAAATCCCGCCGAGAAAGGCGATCAGGGTGGCGATGATGACGACGAGCTTCCAGCCCAAATTCTTGTTCATAGCGATTCCCCCGTCGAGCCCCCTACTTCGCTGGCTTGCTCGGCTCCTCTCCGGTTGTGACCGAGGAAATGGACGAGCGGCTTACTTCGATGCGCAAGTTGTCCGGGGGAACGCGCAGGTGGAGATAATCGTCCCGCAGAGCAATGATCGTGCCGTGAAGCCCCCCGGACGTCACCACGCGGTCTCCCGTCTTCAGCTCCTTCAGCATGTGCTGCCACTTTTTTTGCCGCCGCTGCTGCGGCAGAATCAATAAGAGGTAAAAGATTGCAAAAATAAAGAGCAGGGGAGCCATGCTCACCCAGCCCATCGATCCGCCGGGGGTTTGGACGGCCAGTAAATGCAGCGCGTTGATCAAGAGCTTAGATTTCGCTTCCCGGAAAGAAACCGGCGACGCGTTTCGTGACGCAAGTTTTCAAGTTTACCGTCGGAGTTCTCGCGTGGTCGGCCGGAGATTCCTTCCGCTTCGGACGCCAACCGGGGTCAGTGAGCTACGGTTTCGCTCGAGACCAAACCTCGGATAGAAAACGCGTCCCTCTCCCAGCACAGATAGAATGACGTACCGCCCGCATGGTGTCAAGGTAGAAGCTCAGGTTGTGGACGGTGTTGAGGGTTTGAGCCAGGATCTCGTTTGATCGATAGAGATGTCGCAGATACGCCCGGCTGTAGCGCCGGCATACTCGGCACCGGCAATTGGCATCGAGCGGGGCCTCGTCCCCAGCGTACTGCACCTGCTTGATCGACAGCCGTCCCTCGGAGGTGAAAAGCAGTCCGTGGCGCGCCGCGCGGGTCGGCAGAACACAGTCCATCATGTCAATGCCCAGATTCGCGTACTCCACAATTTCCTCCGGAGTGCCCACCCCCATCAGGTAGCGGGGCTGGCCCAAAGGCAGATACTCGAGAGTGGCTTCGACGATCTCACGGGTCAGGGCTCGCGGCTCACCCACACTCAAGCCCCCAATGGCATAGCCGAAAAAGTCCATTGCCCGCGTCCGCTCGGCCGACTCCTTGCGTAAGGCCGGATCCATGCCGCCCTGGACAATGCCAAACAGGAGCTGGGTTTGGCCGGCAAACCTCGATGCGGGCGGCGCCGTCGGCTCGAGCGGTGGCACCAGTTCCGAACCCTCCTCGACCGCGGAGAGAGCAGATTCTCGCTCGGGCTGATGCTTAGTCCAGGGCACTTCATGCTTGTGTTGTTCGAAATACCGCTGGCTTCGCTCCGCCCAGCGCAAGGTGAGTTCGGTCGCGGCGCGCTGTTCCTCAGGCCGGGCTTGATACGCACTGCATTGGTCAAAAGCCATGATGATGTCCGCGCCCAGCCCAATCTGTGCCTCCATGGCGCTTTCGGGGGTGAAGAGATGGGCGGAGCCATCGAGATGCGAGCGAAATCTCACCCCCTCCTCGCTGACCGTGCGCAGATCGCTGAGGCTGAAAACCTGGAATCCGCCGGAGTCGGTGAGGACGCTCCGCGGCCAGGACATGAAGCGATGCAGCCCGCCCAAGCTTCGGATCGCATCGATTCCGGGACGAAGATAGAGGTGGTAGGTATTGCCCAGAACGATCTCGACCCCCAATTCTTCCAGCAGTTCCTGGGACACGCCCTTGACCGAAGCCAGGGTTCCCACCGGCATAAAGACTGGTGTGCTGACCTCACCATGCGGCGTCGACAGCCGACCCGCGCGAGCGGCTCCGGCACCGGCCTCAATCAGGAATCCGATGGACATGGTTGGAGTGTAGGGACAGTCGCCGCTGACTGTCCACCTCGCCGAGGTCCGGAAACTTAGGCGCCGAGGCTAGCGGGGGGAGCGGCTTCGCCCGGGCGTGGCCACTACCAGCTCGAGAATCTCTGCTCGCAGTTTGGCCTCATCGACAACCAGCCTCCCCAGGCTGATGGGCAGGTCGAATCTTCTGGGCCCGGCGCTCCCAGGATTGAAGTACAGCACGCCGTTCTTAAGTTCCTGTCGGGGAATGTGACTGTGTCCGTAGATGACAGCCGAAAAGCCCGCCGCCTCTGGATTCAGGTCGAGCTCTGCAAGATTATGGAGAACATAAATGGTGAAACCGCGGATTTCTAGGACATTGGTGAGGGGAACTTTTTGCGCCCAGTCTCCGCCATCCACATTGCCGCGCACGGCGGTCGTCGGAGCGAGTTCGGCCAGACGTTCGAGAATCGAAGGATCACCCATGTCGCCGGCATGGATGATGTGTTCGGAGCCGCGAAGCGCCTCGATGGCCTCCGGGCGAATCAGACCGTGGGTGTCGGAAATGACGCCAATGGTTCGCACAAGCCGCGGATTGTTCTCGCGGAGGGCTCGGCTCATAGCTGCTTCCTTGTCGATGGCTCCAGCGAGCGATGGCTAGCCCGTGCGAATCCGCGAAGAAGCCGCGGCTACAGGCGAACCGCTTTTCGCCGGGTGGTTCGCTTCCTTTCGAGCAGCACAACCGCGTGTGCGATGGCGGCATGGTCCATGCCCATGCCTTCCGGAGTCTTAGCCTTGATGCCAACCCGATCCGGAGGAAGGCCGAGTAAGCCTGCCACACGATGGCGAATTTTAGCAGTGTGCGGTCCGATCTTCGGGGCGGAGAGAATCAGGGTGGTGTCGGCGCTCGAAACCGCGTAGCCGGCGGCCCCGACCCGCTTGAGAGCTTCGCGCAGAAAGATGGCCGAATCCGAGCCTCTCCACTGGGGATCGGACGGCGGGAACAGAGAGCCGATATCGGGTGCCGCGACGGCTCCCAGCAAGGCGTCGGTGAGGGCGTGCAGCAGCACGTCGCCGTCGGAATGGCCGCCCAGGCCATGGGAATGGGGGAGAAGAACACCGCCGATTTTGAGGGGAAGGCGGGCTTTGAATTCGTGCGAATCCCAACCATAACCAATGCGCGTGCGCGGCTTCGGGTTTCTGCTCTCTTCGCTGGACTTTCGCGGTTGCTTACGGGTTTTTGCCATCGGCGTCCGGGGCCACTTAGGAAGTCACTTTCAAATAGAACTCGGCGAGTTCCAAATCGGCCGGGGTCGTGATTTTGATGTTTCGCGGTGAACCCATCACCACCACGACTTCGTGTCCGGAGCGTTCGACCAACGACGCCTCATCGGTGCCCACAAAGCCATCCGCCGTAGCCTCATCGACTGCCTTCTTCAATATCGCGTAGCGGAAGCCTTGGGGCGTTTGCGCCATCACCACTCGCTCGCGCGGAACCGTGGCCTTAATTAACGCGCCTTCGGCGGTGCGCTCCACCTGTTTGACCGTATCGACGGCGGGCACGCCGGCAATGGCAGCGCCATATTTTTGGGCGGCCCGAATCACCTCGTGAATGATCGCTTCGGTTACAAATGGGCGCACGGCATCATGCACGAGAATGATGTCGTCGGAGGAGGCAGAAATTCGAGTCATGGCGTTGGCCACCGACTGTTGCCGGTGTTCCCCACCTTCGACCACTCGAATCTTCTGCCGCGGCAAATCTTTGGCGCTCGATTCGAGCCGCTCCGCGAACCCCTCCATATCACTGGCCCGCAGAGCCACGTAAATTTCCGCAATCTCGGGACTCGAACAAAATCTGCGCAGCGTGTGAATGAGAATGGGCGTGCCGGCGAGCTCGGTGAATTGTTTGGAAGCCCCCTGCTTCTTGCTCTTGGCGCCTGGCGCCGATGCCATGCGCGTGCCGAGACCTGCCGCCGGAATAATGACGACCACTTTCATGGCGGGGTGTAAGTATACGAGGCCACTCGGAGGCTTTCAAATCGTAGTCTTTGGGCTCCGGCCGGCTCACCTTGCTCGAACGCGAGGGTTGCTCATCATTCCTCCGCCACAATTCCTCCGCCACACTCCGGCGTGCCACTGCCTCTGCCAGCGACCTACACCAGTTGGCACTCTCATAACACCGGCGCGATGTTTTTCGCTGCTTCGAACTACAGGATTTCTCTTAGGCGCGATTTGCTCGAATCGAGGAATTTATTGCCCGTCAGGCTGCGGGCTTGCCGCACCGTCCACACGCTTTCTTCCAACTTTTGAAGCAGTTATGGACGATTGTGGAAAGCACGAAATCTGGCAACTCAGTTGCGAGCAAGAAATTTGGTCTCTCCTGCGAGGGGACAGACGTGTTCACTTCTGAGGGGGTTGTACAACATCGTTCCTGGCTCCGATTCCCCGCATTCGGGGCACGCGCGGCGTTGGGCGTCCTACTAACCATCGCCATGTTGGTTATGGGAGGGGCGGTGATCTCAGCCATTCACCGCAGGGTTGAACCCCCAGTCGCAGATCTCGGGAAAGAGGCGGGCGGCGTCCCGCCGAGCCAGACGAAAAATTCCCATCCGGTTTCGACCGAGACTTTTAGTGGCGTTATCACCGATGATCATTGCGCCGCCCGGCATGACATGAACTCAGGCGAGAGTCCTTCCGAGTGCACCCGAGCTTGCGTGCGCCGCGGCGCCAAATACATTCTGGTGAATGGGGATCGCAGCTATCGACTCGATGGCAACCCCGACGAGCTGGAGAAGTTCACGGGCACAAGAGTGAGCCTGACTGGCTGGCTCAAGGGAAACCGCATTCACGTGAGTTCGATTGCTTGGGAGTAATCCTCGGAAGCCACCTTCTGACCCGCCTGAAGCCAGCTGCCAGCGCTCGCGGACAACAACTCGAGGGCCGCTTCGAGCTCATTTCGAGTCCACGCGATAAAAGGGAAAAGCCCTTATTCTCCTGAGCTGTCGGCCAGGACCGACTTTTTGGGTTCGGCGTTGGGCACGGCAGCGACAGTGGTCACCACGACTGCAGGTCGCGGCTCGCGGCTGGCAGCGCGCTCGTCCCACTTGCCGAAGATCATCTTTCCGGCCGTCGTCTGCAGCACCGAGGTCACGGAAACGTCAATGGTTTTGCCGATGACCTTGCGCGCATTATCCACCACGACCATCGTCCCGTCATCGAGATAGGCCACTCCCTGGTTGTATTCTTTCCCTTCCTTGAGGATAAAGACCTTCATCGACTCTCCGGGCAGCACGATCGGCTTCAGCGAATTTGCCAACTCATTGATGTTCAACACCTCAACCCCCTGCAACTGCGCCACTTTGTTGAGATTGAAGTCATTGGTGATGATCTTGCCTTCATACAGCTTGGCTAATTCGATCAGCTTCAAGTCGACTTCGCGCAAGGTAGGAAAATCATCTTCCACGATCTCGATTTCAATGCAGGCCACCTTCTGCAGGCGTTGCAGGATGTCGAGGCCGCGCCGGCCGCGATTTCGCTTGAGGGAATCGGCCGAATCCGCCACCAGTTGCAGCTCTCTCAGCACGAACTGCGGGATCACGATGATGCCATCGAGGAAGCCGGTTTCGGCGATATCGGCGATGCGCCCATCGATGATGACGCTGGTGTCCAAAATCTTGTAGCTCTTCTTCGATTGCTTCTCCCCCCCGAAAACTCCGCCCAACGCAGTGAGGTTCAGCAAGTCACCCTTATTGGCTCCGACCACCAGGCCGACATAGGCCATCAAGAACATCACCAGGATCTGGAGAAACCGTTGGGTTGGACCTGCAGGGACGCTATCGCGAATGACCAGGGCAAACAGATAGGCCCCGACGATACCCAGCACGCTGCCGATAGCGGCTCCGATCAGACGCTTGAGGCTGACCAGCCGCAGGCGCCATTCGAAGACGACGATGGCTAGACCCAGCAGGGCGCCGGCCCCTGCCGCGAACAGCCTGGGCGAGAGGCCAAAAGGTTCGAGGAAGTAACAAGTGGCGGCAACGAAAATAACAAACAAACCACGAATGAGAAACAAATCCATTGGGCCCTCCCTCGGAGAACGGCGGGCAGCAAACCTCCGCCGCACCCGCACCGGCCATCGAACCCACAGCCATTGCTGGCCGGTGATCTACGCGGAGCCGATGAAACCACACAACGCTAAGAAACGGTGCTCCGCTCCCGTCCAGGAGCTGACGGGAAAGCTTAACGATACCAGGGGAAGTATATATCCCTGCGATCTCCTCCGCGTTACATAATTCTAAGACAAACGGATCTGCCGGCCGAGAAGCCCCCTGTTCCGGCCACCCTGCTAGACTCATGGCATGAAGGCGATTGTCGTCACCAGCTTAGGCGGCCCGGAGGTGCTTCAGATTCGGGAGCTTCCCGAGCCGAGCCCGGCTGGCGGGCAGGAGATCGTCGGGGTCGAGGCCGGCGGGCTCAACTTCGCCGACATCCTGACCGCGAAGGGAGGCTATCCCGGGACCCCGAAACCGCCGTTAATCGCCGGCCGGGAGTTCTCCGGCATCCGGCAAAGTGACGGCCGGCGTGTGATGGGCTATGTGCAGTGGGGCGCCTTCGCCGAACAGGTTGCGGCGCGATCGGAGCTGCTGTGGCCGGTGCCCGGCGAATGGAGTGCCGAAGAAGCAGCTGCATTCCCGGTCAACTACTTTACCGCCTACTTCGCCTATTGGAAGGCAGGCTTGCTCGAGCCCAGCAAGGGTGGGAGAAGGCGCCGGGTATTGATTCACGCCGTGGCCGGTGGAGTCGGAACGGCTGCGGTCGAAATTGGCAAGCTGCTTGGAGTGGAAATGTATGGAACGTCTTCCTCCGAGGAGAAGCTCTCGCGGGTACGAGAACTCGGGCTCGAGCATGGCATCAACTACAAGCAGCAGGATTACGAACAGGCCATCCAGGAACTGACGCAAGGGGAAGGGGTCGACGCGGTCTTCGAGATGCTGGGCGGCGGCCATGTCGAAAAAGGCGTGCGTTGCCTGGCCGACTTCGGCTGCGTGATCGTCTACGGCAGCGCAACCGGCGAGAAACCCGAACTCAATACCCGCTTGCTCTATGCCAAAGCGGCCAGCGTGCACGGATTGTGGCTGACCTATTTGTCGGCCAACCGCGAATTGATGGGCCAAGCTTGGAGTCAGCTCTCCTGCTGGATCGCACAAGGACATTTGCATCCCGTGATCGGACGGAAGCTGCCCATGGAGCAAGCGGCGGAGGCATACCGATGTTTAGCCGAGGGCAGGAACTTCGGAAAGGTGGTGCTCGAGATCCGCTAGATCCGCGGGTTCTGCTTTCTGCCGAGGACGAGCGCTCCACTCGCTCACGATGCCTGAACAAAACCGGCCGTCACAACCCCGGATGCTATAGTTTCGACCACGGGTAGGGTAGGTTCCGCTCGGCCGGGCAAGACGGCGGTGGTCGGGACGAACTCGAGTCCCGACCAAGGACGCCTGCTTGAGAAGCAATGGCCAAGGTCTCGCCGTCATAGCCGGGCTTGCCTGTGCGCTAGCAGCGCAAACTCCCGCACCTGATTTCACCCTGGAACAAAATGTCGCCATCACCATGCGGGACGGCGTGGTGCTCCGGGCCGACATCCTCCGTCCCAAAGCGGACGGATCGTTTCCCGTGCTGGTCTATCGCACGCCCTACGGAAAGCGCTTCGCCGAGAAGGAAAACACAACCTTTCGCCATGCGCTCGAGCGCGGATACGCGGTCGTGATCGAAGACGTGCGCGGCCGCTACGATTCCGACGGCCAATTTCGACCCTACGAGAACGAGGGCCGCGACGGATATGACACCATCGAGTGGGCCGCCAAGCAGCCGTGGTCGAATGGAAACGTAGGAACCTTCGGCCTTTCCTATCCCGGAGCGGTGCAATGGCTGGCTGCAATCGAGAGTCCTCCGCATCTGAAAGCCATGGTTCCCGCCATGACCTTTTCCACCCCCCAGAATTTTTTCTACGCCGGCGGCACGTGGGACCTGTCGTGGATCGATTGGATATGGGAGAACATCGCTCCCGACGTGCGCGCCAGAAACAAGCTGCCGGGGGCGAAGACCGACGAAGCGGCCCTGGCCGAGTGGCAGCAGGCTGGAGCAAGAATGCTGAACACGCTGCCCCTCGACGAGCTGCCCGATCTGCGCGGGGTCGCGCCCTACTACTACCAGTGGCTTTCTCATCACGCCGAGGATCCGTGGTGGGACTGGGCGGAGCTGCGCAACAAATACGACGGCGTGCACGCCGCCGTACTGAACTTCTCCGCCTGGTATGACGACAACTACGGGCCGGAAGGGGCTACGACCAACTTCAACGGCTTAGTCCGGTCTCGTGCCCAAGAGCGCGAAAAACGCACTCACCTTATTCTCGGACCATGGGTGCATGGAGTCGATGCCACGGCGAGGAGAAAATCCGGCGAGCGCGAATTCGGACCCGCCGCTGCGATTGATTACGACGACGTCGTTCTCCGCTGGATGGACCGCTACCTGCGAGGCATCGAGAACGGCCTGGACCGGGAAAAGCCAGTCCGTTATTTCGTGATGGGCGCTGACACCTGGCGCGAGGCCGACCCATGGCCGCCGCCGGCCACCCCGGTCGCCTACTATCTCAAGGGACCATCCCCGGGAAGCAATCGCGGGACGCTTTCACCCCAGAAGCCTGCCGATCGGCAGTCGAGCTCGTTCACCTCGGATCCTGCCCACCCGGTCCTCAATCCGTACCCCTACTCCGGAGCGCACGATTATAGGCAGCTGGCCGAGCGCAGCGATGTCTTAGTCTTTGATTCCGTACCCCTTGAGCAAGCTACCGAAGTCACCGGCCCCATCGCAGTCGAGATGTTTGTTTCCTGCGACTGCCGGGACTTTGACCTCTGGGTTCGGCTTCTCGACCTCGCTCCCGATGGAACGGCGTTCAACCTGATGAGTCCGGGTCTCGATGTTCAGCGGGCGAGCTATCGTGAGATGGAGAAGGGCAGGCAACTGCTGACGCCCGGGACCATTTACCAGCTCGGCCCGAGGTCGCTCGTGACCAGCAACGTGTTTCAGAAGGGACACCGGATCCGGGTGCAGATTTCGGGCTCGTTCTTTCCCAACTTCTCACGCAACTTACAAAGCGGAGAGCTCGAAAATGACTCGAGCAAGCTCGAGAAGGCTAGGATCACGATCTACCACGATCCCGACCACGCCTCGCACATCATTTTGCCCATGGTGTCGAATTGAAGGAAGGCAGCCAACCGCTTGTCATTTCATTTCAGCCCGAGCTTCTTCCCCGAGGCCAGCAGACGGACTGCCTCGCGCAGCCGTTTTTCCTTCGTTGCCTCTCGTTTGGCCGAATCGACCCAAGCGATGTAGGCGCGCCGCCAGCAGGGCGCCAGCTGCTCGAAATAGTTCCAGGCACGCCGGTCGGCTTTCAATCGGTCCTCGATGTAAGACGGAATCGCGGAGAGGGATGGGCGCGGCTGATCTCCGCTCCGCTCGGTCGGCGCCCGCCTCAGTCCCGGCGCCGCGAGCAATCCGCGTGCCTTGAGTTTCAGGTAGCGTTGGCGATTGATCGTCGACCATCTGCTCTCGGGCTTTCGTCGAGTGAATTTGCGCGCGTAACGGTCCTCATCGAGCCTCTTCACCAGACTGTCGATCCAACCGAAGCACAGCGCCTCCTCGACGGCATCGTCGTAGCTGATGGACTTTTCCGCCGTGCGAGGCTTGTAAAAAACCAGCCATATCACCGAATCTGAATCGTGATGCTTTCGCAGCCAGTTCCGCCACTGCCGGCGGCTTCTCAGATCGAGCGTTTTGAGGCTTTTGGCTGCCATGCGCATCGCCAACGCGCTCGTCCGCCTTGGGGACCCAAACTGCCCCAGGGAGCGGCCGAGCCATCCCCAGCCGGGCTTCGCAATCCGCAACATTTTACTTGACATGGAGCAAACATATGTATATACATGTATTATGCGTCCCTTGCTAGCCGGACCCGGACGAACCTTGCCCGTGCTGCCCTGTGCGTGCGCCAACCTTCGGCGCGCGGCCCGAGCGGTTACAAGGCTGTACAACCAGGAGCTCCGGGCCACTGGCCTGGAACTGACACAATTCACCTTGCTGATGACCTTGAACATCACCGGGGAAATCACCCAGGGAAATTTGGGCCAATTGCTGGCCCTCGACACGACCAGCTTGACGCGCATGCTGCGACCGCTGACAAGCCAGGGATGGATCCGTGTCGAGACCGGAGACGACCGCCGGGAGAGACTGCTGCGACTCACCCCCTCCGGCGAGCAAAAGCTCGCGCAATCCCGGCCCGGCTGGGAATGTGCGCAGAGACGATTGCAGCGGAGTTTGGGGGACGAGGGCTGGAGCCAGATGGGCGGGCTGCTGGCTGAGGTTGCGCGCGCCTCCGAGGCTGGT
>JASHSL010000440.1 GCA_030040855.1 Terriglobales bacterium | reverse complement strand
GTTGGGATTGAGGATGGCGAGGGCGCGCGGTACGCCTTCGTTGCCAGGAAGATGGTGATCGGTCACGATCAGATCGACCCCCGCGCGGTACGCCTCCTCGGCCGCGGCCAGGGCGCGGATTCCGGCGTCCACACTGATCACCAGACGGATGTTGCGAGCCGCCGCCCGCGCAATGACATCGCTTCGCAAGTCGTAGCCCTCTTCGAGGCGGTGGGGGACATGAAATTCGGGGGAGCCGCCGCAGAGTTCGATCGCGGTTTTCAGGATGACGACGGCAGCGGTGCCGTCCACGTCGTAATCCCCGTAGATGAGCATGCCCTCCTTCCGCTCGATCGCAGCCTCGATACGATCCACTGCGGTCTTCATGCCAAGCATTTGGTAAGGGGAGTGCAGATGGGCGAGCGAAGGCCTAAGAAAAGGCTCCGCACTTTCGGCTTGTTTGACCCCGCGAAGGACGAGCAGGCGAGCCAGGGTGGCCGAGACCTGGGTATCCCTCAGGGCCGGATCGGACTGCAATTGCGCCGCCAGAAGTCGGATCTCCACCGGATCCGCGGTCTTTCGAATCCACTGCATAGGGCACTGGTGCTCAATTCTAGACGACCACCTCGATTCGGGGATGGGAAGCCAGCAAGACGAATCATGATGAGCAATGGGCTAGGGCTCGTCATCGGGGCCGGGCTCATCCAAGGAGAGACCCGAGAGGTCCTCCGCCATTTCGAGCATGCTCTGATAGCGCTCATACCAAGGAGCGGCAGCTTCGTACACCATCATGACGCCTTGATGAGCAAAGCCGAGTTGCACAAAGCCGGTTTTGCCAATGTAGGCGCGCAACCATTGGGCGTCTTCGAGGTAGTCGCTGGAGAATTCGGCATGGCGCAAGCGCTCGATCATGCTGTCAAACTCCTCGGTTTCCAATCGCCAGGCGTCCATGGTGACAAACGGCGCGCCGCAAGCCTTGGCAATCTCCACAAAGTCCTTCCAGCCCTCCGGATTGTCTTCGGATTTCCAGGCAACACTCTGCACTTCCTCATAGTCCACCAATCCGGGAAATCGGCGCATGCCGTGGCCCTCGATAAAAGCGATCATGTCATCTTTGAGGCTCGCGAGATCGTCAGCAAACGGAGACATAGCAAAATTGGCAATCAGCAAGCATTGTATCCGGAAAGTTGCTTGCCTGCCCTGCCCAGTGCCTGGAACTGAGGCGGGGGAGATGGATCGAGACCCGGGCTTAGAGATCGCGAGCGTTTCCTCCGGGTTGAAAGGCGAACGGCGAGGGACCCGCCCGAAAAAGCCCCGTGGCTGCTATGCTACACTACTGATTTCACGAGCGATCTCCGATCTGCCCATGCTGCTCTCGAGAGAATATGTGGGCTATCTGGCCCGCGAAGTCACCAAAAAACTCCTCGCAGGCGAGTTCATCGCAACCAAGACCGCCGCCGCTGTCACGGAAAAAGTGCATGCCGCTATGCTCGAGGAGTTCTCCCTTGAAGATCGCATCAATGACGAGGTCCGAGTCATCCTCGAGGCCTATGCGGAGGAAATGCGTAAGACCGGGGCCAATTACCAGGAGATGTTCCGCAAGGTGAAGAACGAACTGGTGCGCAAATACAAGGCGGTGCTGTGAGGGTGAACCGTGACAAGGCGAATAAGGTCGCACACATCGTAGCCGACGCGCTCGCCGAGATGAGCGAGGTGGAATTCCTCGAAGATCGCAATACCATCCGCCTGGAAATACGTAAGATTCTCGAAGAGCTTCTCAATCAGGAAGAAAGGATCGATCAAGCCGCCCGGCAAAAGATCGAGAACCAAAAGCGCACCATCCTCGAAGGCAGCCAGGAATGGGACATCCTCTATCGCAAATACTACAATGAGGAAGTGAAGAAACTTGGGGCCTGAACGCCGGGGGCCCAGCACCTATCGCCATCGAGCGATCTGAACGCTACCAACTTCCTTTAGGGACGCTGCCATTCTCGCCGCGGCCGAAGGCCCTGGGAGCTTACGAGACCGGTTCCGAATGAGAGCGCTGTGAAGCTAGGGTCGAATCCCCGGGTGCGCAATTGATGGCGGCGAGCCCGTCCGAGCTGGCCAGAGTCCCGAGCTTTCCCTCCTCGCGCCGGGGCAACCTGGGTCGCTCGCCGTGTGCGATCGCCGCCGTCGCCTTCGCTCTCCGCGTCGGATACGTCCTGCTGGGACACACCTACCGGTTCAAGACGGTCGAGGGCAATTTCGACTTCGGATTTGAAATGGGCCGCATCGGACGCTCCCTGGCTCTTGGGCAAGGCTTCAGCAACCCCTTTCATGGAATCACCGGGCCCACGGCCTGGGAACCTCCGCTTTATCCGCTTCTGATTGCGGGAGTTTTCCGGATCTTTGGCATTTATACTCCAGCATCGGCCTTCGTTCTGCTTGCCATCAACAGCCTTTTTGCCGCACTCACCGCGTTCCCCATCTGCTTGATCGCCAGGCGATGTTTCGGAGAAAGAGTCGCGGTGTGGAGCGCATGGACTTGGGCGCTCCTGCCCTCGATGATTTTCTGGTCGACGCGCTGGGTCTGGGAGACCAGCTTGGCTACCTTTCTGCTTACCCTTCTCTTGGTGCTGGCGTTGGCTTTGGAGGTCAAGGACGAGCCAAAGCTGTGGCTAGGCTTTGGAGGGCTCTGGGGCATCGCCGCCCTGACCAACCCGGCCTTGTTGTCCTTGCTCCCGGCCTCCGGCCTCTGGGTCTGGTATCGCCGGGCCAAACAAGGAAAGCGGTCCGCGACAGGGGTGGTGGCTGCCTCCGCCGTCTTCCTGGTCTGTCTTGCGCCATGGCTCGTGCGCAACTACCGCACCTTTGGGCGCCTCATATGGATCCGCTCCAATCTGGGCGCGGAGCTGCGCCTGGGAAACGGTCCCGGCGCCGATGGCAGGTGGATGGACTCCCTGCATCCCTCAAAGGACGGGCAACAATTCGAGTTGTATCGCCAGCTGGGTGAAATCGCCTACGTGGCGGAGCGAAAAAGGGAAGCCCTCGCCTTCATCCGCGAGGATTATGCCCGTTTCGCATGGCTCTCGCTCAAACGCTTCGCCTATTTCTGGGGCGGGCCTCCACGCCCGCACCGAGCGGCGTCGGCGCTCCTCGGACATTTCCTCTATCTGGCGTCCTCTCTGCTTGCGGGGTGCGGACTGGTCGAGGCCTGCAGAAAGCGAAAGCCGGGAGCCGGGCTCTTCTTCTGGGTGATGCTCATCTACCCTGCGGTCTACTATGTGGTATTTTTTCTGCCTCGCTACCGGCACCCCATCGAGCCTGAATTAGGGATCTTGATGCTCTATGCCATCCGAGAAGCCGTCTCCGGGCAGCGATTCAACCCAGAGAATCCGCGGCAGCGCCCGAGCGAGTAGACTACCGAGAAGTTCGATGACGGAAGCCGCCTGCGAAAAACTTCCCGCTCCGAGGACGCGAGGGTCCTGGAACCGCTGGGTGGAAGCTCACCCCAACACAGTAGCGGGACTGATGGTGGCGCTCGGATTGGGGATGCGGGTCTGGAGCGCGTGGGGAACGTTCCTGAATCCAGACGAAGCCCTGCATGTTTTCATCGCCGATCGGGCGTCGTGGCGAGCGGCCTACCAAGCAAGCCTAACCATGGCGCACCCTCCGCTGCTGATCCTGGTCCTATACGGCTGGCGTTGGCTGGGTACCTCTGAGTTCGTACTCCGGCTCCCTTCCATCCTGGCCGGCACCGCCTTCGGCTGGATCTACTTCCGCTGGCTCGACCGCCTGTGGGGAAGAACTGTCGCGCTGATCGGACTCACGTTCGCGGCGCTCCTGTCCCCCATCGTGAGCCTCACAGCCCAGGTTCGCCAGTACGGATTGCTCCTACTTTTCCTGATGGCGGGGGCTTATCTTCTGGAACGTGCGGTGGCGGAGAACTCCGCCATGGTGATGCTCGGGTCGGGCGCTTGCTTTTGGCTGGCCCTGAGTTCCCACTACTCCGCCTTTTTCTTCGTCGCTGTCATGGGCCTGTACTCCCTACTCCGCTTTCACGGGAGCGAACTTTCGACGTCGACCCTGGCGGCATGGATTGTAGGGGAGGTTGGGGAGCTGGCCCTGGCGGTTACGTTTTACCTGACCCATCTTTCGAAGATCAAACACACCACCATGGCGGAGCAGGCTTTCGAGGGTTGGCTGCGCAAGTCCTACTTCCACCCTGGGAAAGACAACCCCCTCACCTTCCTCGTAACCCGAAGCTTTAGCTTTTTCCAGTACATCTTCGGCCAGCTCGTCATCGGGGACCTTGTGGCTCTGCTGTTTGTCGCCGGCGCGATTCTCTTGCTGCGCAGCAGAGCGCAGACTTCAGACGCCGCTGGGCAGCGTTACCGATTCGCTGTGCTGTTGGTGTTCCCCTTCCTCGTGAATTATGGCGCTGCCTTGTTCGATCTTTATCCTTATGGGGGCACCCGCCACTGTGTCGATCTCTTCGTCTTTGCTATCGCCGGGGTGTCATTCTGCCTGGCGAAGATTGTCGGGGACAGCACGCTTCGTGGAATTGCCCTCAGCCTGATGATGGTTGCGCTTTGTTTCCTCTTCCGAACCAATCATGCTCCCTACATAGCGCGCGCCGATCAGGAGCGCGTCCAGATGGATCGCGCCACCCTATTCCTGCGCGAACAACTCCCCGCCTCCGATTCGATCCTGACCGATTATGAGAGTGGGATCATGCTCGGTCATTATCTCTGCGAGAACAGGCCCGTCTCGGACGAGGGTTCGATCCCCGGCTTCCTGGTTTCTCATTGTGGCGGCCATCGCATCATTTCGACAGACCACGATCTTTGGGCATTTACTCCTCCCACTTTTTTCTCGCAATGGGACCACTTGGTTCAGGGCGGGTATCTGAAGGCGGGGGAAACGGTCTGGGTGGCGCAGGTGGGATGGATGATCAAGCTCGACGACGATCTCAGAAGGGGGTTCCCTGCATTTCACGGCCTGAAAACACAAGCCTTCGGATCCAACATCAGGTTCTTCCCCCTCTCTGTCGGTTTCCCCCTTCCTGCTGCGGCCTCCTGGGAAGCCGGCCAGGCGGAAGAACTTCGCCCGGAGAGATGATTTTAGAACTTGGGCAGGTTTCAAACCCGAGAGAGTCGCGCTTGGTCGGCTGGCAGCACGTTCATGGCTCGCCGCAAGGGGTAGACCAAGAGTGTGTCGGAACTCGCCACCGGGATCCGGTACTCGCCGCCAGCACTCGGAGCCAAGCCGATCGAACCTCCCTTGTACCCCTGTACCCTCCTGTACCCCCCTGTACAAAGGAGCTTGAGGTATGCGCCATTTGTCGCTAGAATATACGACAAATGGCGAACACATTGCATGCCGTTGTCGAGGAACTCGGCGGCAAACACACTCTCGGCCGGAATCTGGCCAGCGAAGATGATCTGCGTGAAGCCATCCGGCAAGGCTTCCCTTCGGGCGTGGTTGACGAGCTAATGCGGGCGTCCGAATTGACATTGAAGGAACTCGCCGCCGCCCTTGACTTGTCTCCTCGAAGCCTCCAGCGGCGACGCCGCAGCGGCAGACTGGCGCGTTACGAATCCGACCGCCTCTATCGCTTGGCGCGAATCCTTGCGTTGGCCAACGAGTTCATTGGTGAGCATGAAAAAGCTGTGCGCTGGCTGAAGCGTCCGAACCGCGCTCTGGGTGGCATTGCTCCAGTCGAGGCACTTGATACAGAGTTGGGTGCCCGCCAAGTGGAGAATGTTCTTGGCCGGATTGCCTACGGCGGAATCAGTTGAGCCGGGTATATAGGGTTCTGCGAAAGAAGTACGCACGTACCCCTTTTGATGGCGAAGGCGCTTATCGCTACGGCGTACGGTGGTCCAGTCCCGGTGTTCGCCTGAGCTATACCTCAGAGCACCAATCTCTCGCCCTGCTGGAATATTTCGTTCATCTCGACAAGGATGACCCTCCGAGCGACCTCGTTTTAGCCATGGCCGAGGTACCGGATGATCTGAGCCGGGAGGGGGTTGACGTCACTAGTCTGTCCCCGAACTGGCGAGCTCCAGCGGCACCGCCGGAGCTCGCCCACATCGGCGATGAATTTGTGCAAAGAGGGCAGCACTGCTTGCTGCTACTCCCATCCGTTCTTGCTCCAGACGAGAAGAACTGTTTGATCAACCCGGCGCATCCAGAGTTCAAACGGATAGCCATTCACGAGTCGGTGGCGGTGGCATATGATCCGCACATGTTCGGCAAGCCAGGTCGGCGTCATAGACCGTGATTGTGACGAAGCCAACACCCAAGCTCCAGAAACTCAATGGCACGGCGGCAAATCTCGGGCGTGATTTGCCGCCAAGCGCACAGACGTGGGCAGCGGGGATCGTTGCCTTATCCCAGCGGAGATCAACGGTCCGTGTATTGCAATTACCGCCTGCGGGCGGAAGAAGCGTGCCGAGAAGCGCCTCACCGCGATTCGCACCCGGATGGATCAAGCTTATCCCCACTTGCAGAAAGCCATTCGACCGGATCTTCGAGAGAGCCAAAAATGAGGAACGGCACAGCGAAAGAGATTCGAAACCTTTCGATCTGGCGGATGAGCGGAGGAATCGCGGTTAGAACTTGCGCGAGTGTTCTTTGGCCCAGCGTTCGATCACCACCTTTTTCTCGGTATAGAATTCGACCGCGTCCCGGCCCTGCCCGTGCATGATGCCGAAAAAGCTGTCTTTCCAACCGCTGAAAGGGAAGTAGGCCATCGGAGCCGCGACGCCGATATTGATGCCGATGTTTCCCGCCGGAGCTTCGTAGCGGAACCGGCGCGCGGCCGATCCGCTGGAGGTAAATAAAGACGCCTGATTGCCGTACGCGCTGCGCTCCAAAAACGCCAAAGCCTCGTCGAGGTCACGGGCGTGCACCAGGCTCAATACCGGGCCAAAAATCTCGGTGTCCGCCAGTTCACTCGTCGGCGGCAAGTTGTCGAGTATGGTGGGCTTCACGAAATTGCCAGCCTCGTGCTTGGGAATCCTGGGGTTGCGGCCGTCGAGGACAACTTTCGCGCCCTGCCGTTCCCCGGTCGCGATGAGCGACTCGATGCGGGCCTTGCTCGCGGGCGAAATGACCGGTCCCATTTGAACGCCTGGCTCGAGACCGTTCCCCACGCGCAGGCCGGCTGCAGTATCGGCGATCGCGTCCCGGAATGCGGTCTGCGCCTCCCCGACGGTGACCGCGACCGACACTGCCAGACATCTCTGGCCGGCGCAGCCGAAGGCGCTGTCGGTGATGATTTGCGTCGTCATGTTCAGGTCGGCATCAGGCAGCACGATCACATGGTTCTTGGCGCCGCCCTGGCATTGCGCACGCTTGCCATTGGCACCCGCCCTCGCGTACACCTGTCGCGCGACCGCCGTCGAACCGACAAAACTGATGGCCCGGACCTTGGGATGGTCAATCAGGGCGTTGGCCACATCCTTGCCTCCGTTCACCAGATTGACCACTCCCTTCGGGATTCCGGTTTGCTCGAGCAGTTCGAAGGTACGGCGCATGGTGAGCGGTACCCGCTCGGAGGGCTTCAGAACAAAGGTGTTGCCACAAGCCACGGCATAGGGGAGAAACCAGAACGGAATCATGCCGGGAAAATTGAAGGGCACGATTGCGGCCACGACCCCCAGAGGTT
>JASHSL010000439.1 GCA_030040855.1 Terriglobales bacterium | reverse complement strand
TGCCCCTGCGGTGCGCCTGTGCCCAAGCAGTTGTGGGACAGGAAGCACCATTGCCCAGTATGCGGATTGAACACCACCCGCGACCACGCATCGGCATTGGAGATTTTAAGGCGCGGACTGCGCCTAAGAACCACAATGCCTGCAATAGCAGGCATGGCTCTTGAAACCCCTGCCTTTAGGCATGGGGCGTAGTCACGTTTCGTTGCTGCACAAACCAAATGGCATCCAGGAAAAGTCGAGATCCGCATCCGCTCCACCTCACCCTGCCGGCAACCTCCGCCAACCTGGGTTCGGCCTTCGACGCCGCCGCCCTAGCCTTATCCATCTTTCTCAAGTTGCGTGCCAAGGCCGCGCCCGAGTTTTCGGTTGTGGCGCGCGGCCGGGACCGAGAAATCTGTGGTCGGCTCGAAAATCACCTGATTTTGACTACCTACCGCGAAGTTCTGGAGAAGGAGCGCAGGCCGCTCATTCCCCTCGCGCTTCGCATTGAGAATGAGATTCCGATTGGCAAAGGTTGCGGATCCTCGGCCGCCGCCCGTCTGGCCGGAGTCGGTTTGGCCAATCACTTCGGGGGATTGTGCTGGTCCGACGATCGCATTGTGGGAGAAGCAGCCGCTCGCGAGCACCACGCGGACAACGCGGCCGCCTGTTGGATGGGCGGTTTGGCCATCGCCCGCATGGCGGCGGATGGGCAAGCTCTGATGGCCTCGATCACCCCGAAAGGAAGCTGGCCGTTGTTGTTGGTGATTTCCGATGAAGCTCTGCCCACCGAAGAAGCCCGAGGCGTGCTGCCCGAGCAATACTCCCGCACGGACGTGGTCACCAACATTCAGAATTCCATGCTGCTGGCGGCCGCCTTTACGCAAGGACGCCGGGACTGGCTGGCTTCTGCCTTGGCCGACCGCATCCACCAACCGTATCGATCCACGCTCTGCCCGCTTCTTCCCGCATTGCAGTCTTTAAGCGGAACGAAGGGAATCATAGGCGTGGCTCTCAGCGGTGCCGGCCCGTCGGTGCTAATCTTCCTCAATCCGAAGCTGAACCTAAGGAACACGAGAGCCCAGATCCGCGAGCATCTCGCGGCACATGGTCTCAGCGCAGAATTGATCACCACCCGCATCACGAGCCGGGGAGGATCGCGCCACCCCACCCGTGGATGATCATTGCCGGCTGGCGGGGGGAATGATGCCATTCATGCGAAGGTAGACAACCATCTGTCCGTAGTGGTCGAAGGGATGCGAAAGGGCCTCGGTGGCGATGCCAATGCGGCTTACCGTCCCTTGGCCAAAAGGACTCTTAATCTGATCGGTCTGGTTTTTCTCATTGATGCTGCGCATCGCCTTGCGCGTGTAGGCAAACGAGTCCTTGACGAATTTCACAATGTCCGCCTTGCTGGTGATCGAACTGGGACCATTTTCGCCGCCCACTTCGACCGGCGGGTTTTCCTCGAGCACGGCGGCTGCAACCATATAGTTGACGGCAGCCACGTGTTTGACCTGCTCGGCGAAGGTTCGCACCCCCTTGAATTCCCCATTCGTGGGGGCAAAGGAATACTTTTCTTCCGGCATGGCCTCGGCTGCGGGCACGAACTCTTCCTCCACCTGGCCCACTGCATGGTCCAGGATGGACGAGAGCGTGGGATGCTGCGGCGATTTGGTTTGGCCCCAGGCTGCGGTGGCGCAGAAGAACACCAACAGGCAGAGGGCGAGCGATTTCATCCTATGCATGCGAATGACCTCCTCTGATCGAACCAGACTAATCGCGAACCACCGACGGCGCCAGCTCCAGATCATGGCTGGTGAGCCGATAGCGGCGCACGGCGACTAATCCTATCACCAGCGCCAGCGCGGCGCACAACAAGGCCATCGGAATCCCCAGCCGGCTGGCCACCGCGCCCCAGATTGCGCTGCCCGCCGCCATGCCACCTTGTAACACCAGCAAGTAGGCGGACAATGCCCGCGCCCGCAATACGATGGGCGACATCGTCTGGGCGGCAACATTCAAACAGGCAAGTATCCCAATCCATGCCGTGCCGCTGACAAATAACACCATCATTAATGGGAGGAAGCGATGCACTTCGCCGGCGGCGAACGTCATCAGGGCAAACAAAACGATGGCGAACGACACCACGCCGTCGACCGAAAGCCGGGTGCGCAGCCGCGGCATACAGGCCGCGCCGCCCAGCGCGCCCAGCCCAAAAGAGCCGAGGAGCAGACCATAGCCGGTAGCGCCGTGGGGCCGTGCCAGCAAGGGCAGCAAGGCCAACAACGAACTTGCTCCCAGGCTGAACGCCGCGGTGCGGATCAGCACACAACGCACAATCTCGGCGGTGCGAACGTAGTGCAGCCCCATGCGAATCGCATCCCGCAGGCTCCCCTGGGCGATGTCCTCCGAAGGAGGGCGTTTCCAGCGGTACAGGAACAAAATCACCCCAAAAAATGAAGCCGCATTGAGCAAAAAGGCTGTTCCCGAACCCGCCAGGGTGATGACCATTCCTCCCAGGGCGGGACCGAGGGCACGGGCGACATTGAACCCGACAGAGTTCAAGGCGACGGCCGAGGCGTGTCGTCTGGGGGAAACAATCTCGGGTGTGATTGCCTGCCAGGCGGGATCATTCATCACGGCCCCGAGCCCTAGCAGGAAGGTGAACAGCAGCAGGATCCACGGCGTCACGTGTTCGAGCAAGGTGAAGATCCCCAGTAACGCCGCGGCGACCACCATCCAGGCTTGCGTAATCAACAACAATCGCCGGCGATCCACCATGTCGGCCAGGGCACCGGCGGGGAGCATAACCAGAAACACCGGCATGGTGGACGCTGCCTGCACTAGGCTGACCATCAGCGGAGACATGGTGAGCTGGGTCATCAACCAGCCGGCGCCCACATTTTGCATCCACGTCCCGACGTAGGAGATCACGGCAGCTACCCAAAGCGAGCGAAACAGCGGTTCGCGCAGCGGCGCCCACGGGGAAGCTTGCTGCCGAGGAGCCAGGTTCGTCGACAACGGGGCGTGCACCGTATCTGTCATATCAGTGAGCGGAGAGCCTCTCGGCTTCAGCGCAAACCGCTTCCGCAAATGGCCACTCCTGATTTCGCCAGGAGCGCCACAGGTAAAGGGCCACTCCGCTCAGCAAAATCACCAGCGCATACCCGATCTGTATGAAGGATCTGGCGCGCACGGTCAAGATGAACAGGAACCCGAAGGATGCGACCAGCGCGGGCAGAGGATAGCACCACATGCGAAACGGTCGAGGCAGGTCAGGGCGGCGGCTGCGCAGCACCATTAAGCCTACGGCCTGCACCAGAAATTGTAGTGCGATGCGAATCACGACCAAGGCGCGAATCACAGCTGCCAAGGAGAAGAAACAGAAGAGCGCGGCGACGCCGGCCAGCGCCACGAGCGAAACATAGGGGAAGCGACCCTGGGGATGAACCCGTGCGAACGCCCGAAAATAATTTGCGTCGAGCGCAGCTGCGTATGGAACTCGCGAGTAGCCGAGCAGCAGCGAGAACACCGAGGCGAAGGCCGTCCACATCACCAGCCCGGTCACAAGCCGGGCGGCCCAGGACCCGTAAATTCTCTGCATGAAGATGGAGACCACATAGAGCCCGCGGTTGTCGTGTCCCGCAGCGATCATTTCCCGCCAGGGCACGACCCCGAGAATGCTGAGGTTCATCACCAGGTATAGACAACCCACTAGCAAAATAGATAGCAGGATGGCGCGGGGAATCGTCTTGGCTGGCTCTTTGACCTCATCCCCGAGAAAGGCAACGTTGTAATAACCCCAATAATCGTACGTCCCGATCAGCATGGAGGATCCGAGACCGAGCCAAAAGGCGCGCGAGAGATGAAACGCGCCCGGAGGGAAACTGAAGGCCCGTTCGGCATCGAAGTGGGTGAGTCCGGACACAATAATCCATGCCATGGTTCCCACCACGCCGGCCAGGAGTAACTTGGACATCCGACTGATGCTCGTAATCCTTCGGTACAAAAGCAGCGTGGCCAGGAGGATGATTCCGATGGCCAGAAAGGTCGTGCCCGAGGCTCGCCAGTGCATTTCGAACCGTCCCACGAGCGGAACCGGCACGCCTCCGGCCCCGGCGACGTAGGGAATCTCCAGCCGAGGCCACAAATAGGCGGCGTAACCGGCGAGTCCCAGGGCTCCGGATGCGATCGAGAGGGGAGCGCTGAAGGAAAGCTGCCAGATGAAAAGAAAAGATACCAGACGCCCCCACCGCTTGCGACCATAGATCTCGCGCAAGTATCCGTACGATCCTCCCGAATGCGGCATGGACGCGCCGAGTTCCGCCCAGACCATGCCATCACACATGGCGAACATTGCGCCGAAAACCCAGCCCAGCATGGCTTGCGGCCCGCCCATGGCGCTTACCATGAGGGGCATAGTGATGAAGGGGCCCACCCCGATCATGTCGATCATATTGAGCGCCGTGGCGCCGCTCAAGCCAAGGCCGCGAATCAGTGGTTCTTGAAGGGAATCGGGTTGTTGAAGAGAAGCCATAAACTGGCGTCGGGCAGAGGTTGACCTCGGCTCCGAGTCAATCTCCTCACGAGGGAGCCTGGGTCGTCGACGAGAACAGCACGCGTTGGGCCGCCATCGGATCGGTGGAAAGCGAGTGCCGGACGATTTTCATCGCGGCTGGCGCGTCCCGGCCACCGAGGTTGGAACGCCTCTTCCCGCACTCAGCAGGTTCACGTAGAGCCGAATCGCCCCCGGGACGCCCGCGGGCAACTGTCGGAAGAACGCATAACCGGTGTAGATGTAGGTCCCCTTCCCGTATTGAGCGCGCAGCAGACCGCCTTCTTGCTCCGGTTCTCCCGGGTCATGGCATGCCAGCAGGGGCTTGAACTGATGGTCCCATTGATCCATGAAGTACAGGCCGCGCTCCTGGACCCAACCGTTAAAGTCGCTCTCCGTGATCAGATTGGGATGATGGAACACGGAGTCCTCGGGAGCCAGAATCTTCACCGGCGCTTCCTCTACGGAAACCCGGGCCCGGCTCAACTGCGCGTGGTAGGGCGTGAGCTGGTCTTTATTGAAATCGGAAACACCGGTGTTGTACTGCACAATCAGCGTGCCTCCTTGAGAAACAAAGTCGAGCAGCCTCTGGTGGTTTTCCGCAATTTCCTTTTGCGTGTCATTGGCGCGGATGCCAAGGACAAGCGTTCCGTACTGAGCTAGGTCCTCGTTCCCCAGGTTCTCTGCCGGCACCAAGGTCACATTCATTCCAATCTGTTTCAGAACGGTCGGAATATCGTCGCCAGCCCCCATGATATAGCCGACTTTCAAGTCCTTCGGGACCTTCACCTCCACCATGCTCAGGTGTTGTACCGCAGGCTGGTAGTAATAGAAGCTGTCGAGATCTTCGCGGGTTACGACGCTATACCCTTCGTTGTAGTTTTTTCCTCCGGATGCGAAGACGGCACGAATCTCCGCCGTGCCTTCCTGGATCGAACCGTGGAAGACCTGGAAACTCACTTCGTGCTGGTCACCCCGAGTGAGGAATTCCAGTTTTGTGCGGGCGGGCTCCACGCGCCATCCTGCGGGCACTTCCAGATGAAGCCATCCCTCGCTTCGGCCGACGAGGTTGGTAGAAACCGCGACCTTGACCTCGCGGGCGCCATTTCCCTCGGTGGGAATGACCTGTTGGCCCGGCTGGAGCATGATGGAAAATGGCGGGGCTACGGCCAGCGCCCGCGCAAGCTCTCCCGCGGCCGGATCCTTATACTTCACCGTGACGATGGCATGGGCGACGCCCGTCTTCCCATGGAATTCGTAAACCGCATGCGCGCGAACTGGAGAAGGCGGGAAGGGAAGCGTCGCATATTGCGGTTCATCGATGAGATTGAGCGTGTCCCGCTCCGGATCGTTACGGTGCCAATACGGCCGGGTGTAGCTGGCGTTTTCAGGAACCGCGACCCGGAACGTCGCCTCGTAATCCAGGCCGGTGCCAGAGGGAAGCGGGCTAGCGGGAGCGAGCGATCTTGCCATGTCGCTTGACGAGGTCGCAGCATGGGGAGGGGAGGAAAGCAGCTTCGAGCTGCGCTTGGTTGGGTTGTACTTCCAGAGGGGCGCCAGATCCAGCTCCATCCTTACGCCCGAGAGTTTCTGAGGACTGGTGAGGTGAGCCGAGACTTCGAAGCTTTGCCCGGGTACGGCCATAAAGGCGTCTTGCGAGCTTGTCCCCACCGGCACGTCGGCCGTCACATGGAGTTCGATCCCAAGAGACAGATTGACCGCCTGTTCGAACTGGGATTCCCTAGTACCGAGCTCAGTCAGAAGGTCGGCTTTGCTGACATTCGACAGCGAGGAGGTCTTCACCAACTCTAAAGTCTTGCGAGTTTTTTCGAGTCCGGCAAGCAGCGGCTCAGCCGCACTGACCGGATCACGCTCCGCCGCCAGGGTGGCATCGCGAATGCGGGCTTGTATTTCAACCAGGGCGGGTCGCAGGAAGGGAGCCTTGGCGTTCTCGGCTCCGATGCGCGAAGCGAGCCCCGGCAAACCGGTATCGATACCGTCAAAAAAATCCTGCTCGTGGCCCTTCTCATCGCCGGCTGATCCGGGAACCGAATCGACGAGTTTATAGAAGGAGAAACAGTCGCCGGGCTCAATCGTCCAAGCCCCTGCCCCCTGAGAAAGCTGGTGCTTCAGCCCTTCCAGCGCAAACTGAGCATAGGACGTTCCCAAGAGGGGGCTGGACTGGCCGGTGTTGAACCGAACCGTGTAATCCGCGTCGGGACACGTCTTTGCTCCCCAGGGGCAAACGTTTCCGATGTAGAGCTTCTTGGCTTGCCAGGGTTCGAGGCCGTCCTTGATCTGCTCGGGAAAGCGATTGGGATCGGCAGCCGCGTGAAACGCCTCGCGAGTCAGAATGCTCGATGCCTGATGATGTCCGTGGCCGTCGCGGTCGCTTCCAGAAAAGCGTGCCACCAGCACATCGGGACGGAATTCCCGAAGCACGTGCACGATGTCACCCAAAGCCACGTCATGTCCTTGCCATTTTTGAAAAGTCTCTTCCGGCGTCTTGGAATAGCCGAAATCGGCGACCCGGGTGAAGCGCTGTTCGACCCCGTAGTATCGATCGGAGGCGGTCAATTCGAGCGTACGCAGCACGCCCAGAACGTCGAATAGGTTACTGCCCATTTTGTTCTGACCACCCTCGCCACGGTTGAGGGTGAGCAGCAAGACCGTATCTCCCTTGCCCCGCGATTCGAGGGTGAGAACTCCACCATCTTCGTCGTCCGGATGGGCCACAATTTCGATCAACCGCGCCGTGGTGTTGAGACGAAGAAGCATCTCTTTGAGCCCAGTGACACCCTTGTCTTGCGGTAAGGGCGCAATCGGACTCAGGGAAGCAGCCGGCATCCGCCCCGAGCTCGATGTCGGCCAGCCAGCCAGCAAGAGGGCAAAGATCGCAAATAGGGCAAAACACACCCCGTTGCGGCCGGAACGGTTCATAGGTATATGCCGGATTCTGCTGCGCCTCGGAGGCAAAGTTTCTCCCGGTTGTGGGGCTTTGAACCTTCCCTTCGGGTCTGTGCCCGCCTTCCTCATGCCGTTCCCAGCCCCAGCTTGGGTACGCGCAGAACCATATTAAATGAATCGACGGCTGGCCAAGGAAAAGGTTGCAAGGCTCCCCTCCATCCTCGGATACCCCGGAGATGAGCGCGCTTGCTGTTGTTCCCACCTACAGAAGCCAAAACAGGCGGACGATCAAGTCGCGAGACCACACTCCGCGGGAGGATTACCAAGAGGGTTTTGTTACGGCCCGGGCGGATTGCGTACGGCCTGCTGGCATTGATGGGCAAGCGTGAGTACCTTATCGAAGTCCGCGCTGCGGTGGAGGCCTTTGAGTAGTGGATCTGCGAGCAGGGCGGAATAGGCGCAGTAGTTCTGCTCGACGGCGGCGTTGATCAGGTGCAAGGCTATCTCCTTTTTGCCGCAGAACGCCATGATCGTGCCCGTGTAATACCAGGGTTCGGGATCGGGTTCGGCCAGCACTGCCGCCTCGGTGCTTTGGGCAAGCCGGTCCAGGTCGGAGGCGGAACGCATCCCAAGACAGGTCTCGAGGAGATCGCGGTGGTAGCGCGGGTTGCTCGAAACGTTTCGCATGTTTTCTCTGGCTGGCGCCAGCTTCCCTTCTCGGAGCAGGTCGTGGATGGTGGCATAAGCCGCCCACTCCGAGCCGGTATCCAGGCGGATGAAGTCCATCGCCCGCGTCGTGTTGCCCAGTTCCATCAAGGCCCATGCGCAGGAACGCCACTGATAGTTTCCGGAGTCGAGGGCAAGAGCCGCGTCACACTCCCGGGCCGACTGCTCCTGCATGCCGGCGTAGCGCAGGACATAGGCCAATGTGAAATGAGCCTGCGCGCTCTCCGGCCGGTTCCCGACCAGCGCCTGCGCCGACTGATACGCCTTGCCCAGTTCCCCTCGCTCGACGCGGTTCACGATCAACTGCCCGGCGGCCAGGAGGCGGTTGGGTTCGAGCGCCAATGCGCGCTCGCACGCTGCATTGGACTTTTGGAATGCCGTCTCCCCGCCACTGGCATAATCCGCATCGAAGTAATACCGCAGACAGAGTGCTTCCCAGGCGGGAGCGTAGGTGGGGTCGAGTTTTACCACTTCTTCGAGGACGGCGATGGCATCCGTGTTAGGTTGGGGATCGTGGGGCAGGGCCAGGCTATGCAGATAGAGATCGTAGGCTTGTTCGTTCTTAGGCTTGGTCGCGGTGTCCACGAAACCATTGGCCACGCCCAGCACGGGCAATAATCCTTGCCGGATCTGCCCCGCAAGCTGGTTTTGCAGGGCGAGGGAATCCTGACTGGCGGTGGTGAAGTTGGTTTGCCAGAGCAGGCGATTCTTCGCCGTGTCGACCGCCTCGAGCGTGACCAGCAGTTGTTCTCCTTGGCGGATGAAGTGCCCGGTCACCACCTTGGACACGTGCAGTTCGCGCCCGACCCTCTGCGGATCCAAATCCGCATTCACATACTTTCGCGTGATCGAGGAAGGCCGCACGTCCAAGGTGCGGGAGTACATCAAGACGTTGGCAATCTCATCGGCCAGGGCGAAGCGCAGATAGTCCACGCTGAAGTCGCCATTCATATTCTGCAGGGGAACGACCGCAATCCCGTTCTTGGCGAGCATCGCTGCTCCGGCACGGTGTTTAAACCACCATGCGCCGAAGGCTACGAGCACGGGGATTAAAACCACCGCCATCCCCAGCGCCAGGTACTTGTGCCAGGGACGGGCCCGGCCGAAGGTCTGGGTGACCACCTGGAGGGGGAGTTCCCGTGAGCTGGTTTTGAGGGCCCCGAGGTCCAGCTCTTTTTTCAGGCGCGTCAGATCCGCCTTCATCTGCGCCGAATTGTCATAGCGTCGGCTGCGATCCTTCTCCATGGCCTTCCCGATGACACCTTCCAGGGCGGGAGGGAGAGACGGATTCAGAGATCGGGGAGAAACTGGCTTTTGGTGCAAGATGGCGTCCAGGGTGGTGACGATATTTGTGCCGCGAAAGGGTTTTTGGCCTGTACCCATTTCGTAGAGCACGACGCCAAAAGAAAAAATGTCACTTCGAGGGTCTAGATCTTCCCCGCGCGCTTGCTCCGGGGCCATATAGACGGCGGTGCCGGGGATCACTCCGACTAGGGTCAGCGAGTCTTCGTACGGCGTGTCGTCGGCCGCGGGCAGGCCGCCGCGCGACATCTTGGCCAGGCCGAAGTCCAGAACCTTAACCTGGCCGCTGTGAGTAAGGAAAATGTTTCCCGGCTTAATGTCGCGGTGGATGATGCCCTTGGCGTGCAGGGCTTCGAGGGCATCGGCAACCTGGACTGCGATGCCCAGCAGGCATTCCAGTTCGAGAGGTTTTCCGGTCAAACGCTGCTTGAGGCTCTCACCCTCAAGCTTTTCCATCACAATGAAGGGATGGCCCTCATTGTCGTTGATATCGTGAATGGTGCAGATATTCGGATGGTTCAATCTGGAGGCAGCCCGAGCTTCCCGCTCAAAACGCTCCAGAGCCTTGCGGTCACCGAGCACCTCCTCGGGAACAAACTTCAGCGCCACCCGACGGCCCAACCGCAGGTCCTCAGCCTCGTAGATGATCCCCATGCCTCCGCCGCCGATTTTGCCCAGAATGCGATAATGCAGGACCGTTTGGCCGATTGGAAGCATACTCGGCGTTATGTTAGGCCTGGGGCGGAGCCGGGTCAACCGCTGACCGGGGATGGCGGTCGCAGGAGGAAGAATCAACCCGGAGAGCCGTATATGTCACTTGGTCACGACCGGTTTCTCGATATTTGCATCGAATTCCGACAAGCATAGATTGATTTGTTCCACCAGCGATGGAAACAAATATTGCTTTGGAAGCCATAACTTGACGTGTTCGCACTCTGTCGGCTTGTAAGCCGTCATCACGATCACGGGGATTCCGGGAAGCTTGCCACGCACGGCCTGGGCTAGCTCCAAGCCACTCATACCGGGCATATGGGAATTCGTCACCAAAAGATCGAAACGCTCATGTTCGAATGCCTCCAGCGCCGCGGCCGCACTCACGGCCGGCACGGCGTGGTAGCCCTCAAACCTTAGAATGTCGCAAGCAAAACGGCAGAGCATCTCATCGTCGTCAACCACCAAGATCTTTTTCATGGCGCCTCCTATCCGGCCGACGATTCCATTCCCGCGGCAGCTCCCACCTTACTGAATGCGATGGTTCCGTCCGACTTCAATGTGATGCTGACGCAGTCACCGACCGCAATTTGGCGGGTTGCGACAAGATTGGCCAGGGCATACACAATGCGGTGCTCGACGACACGCTTCAGGTGACGTGCACCATATTTCGGATCGGTGCCTTCGTTGAGTAAGAACTTTTTTACCTCCGGCGAGCAGCGGAAAGTGAAATGTTTCTGGCCGATTGCGTCCATAATGCGTTTTTGTACCTTGGCCAGTTCCAGGTCGAGGACCTGTTCCAGTTGTTCAGGACGCAGAGTGCGGAAGACCACTATCTTATCGATCCGGTTCAGGAATTCTGGGGAAAACTTCTTTCGCGCAGCTTCCATCGCGGCGCGTTCGATCTTCGCATCTAGGTCTCTATCATCGACCGCATCGTGAGGCGCAAAACCCATCCCACCCTCTATTACCGCGCTCATTTGCGAGGCCCCAAGATTGGACGTGAGAAAAATCAGGCATCGAGAAAGATCGACGTGACTATTGTCACCCAGGGTTAACGTGCCCTTGTCGAGAACACCCAGCAACAGTTGCCAGAGTGCTTCCGAGGCCTTCTCAATCTCATCGAACAGGAGAAGTGTGAGTTTGAGGGTTTCGGTGTGCCAACGATTCACGGATTCTTGCGTTAATAAAGGCTGTGTTTGAAGGTGGCCGACATAGCCAGGCGGCGAACCGATCAGCTTTGCAATTTCATGGTGCTCCTGAAATTCTCCGCAGTCCACTTTGATAAAAGCGTGCGGGTTATTGAAGAGCGCTTCCGCAACTACTTCGACCAGATAGGTCTTGCCTGAACCGGTCGGACCAAGGAAGAGCAGGTTTCCAATCGTGCGATCGGGGGAAGTCATGCCAACCAGAAACATCTGGTAGATCTCGGTGACGCCTTCAATGGCCGCGTCCTGCCCGACGATGCGGCTGCGCAAGAAATCCTCGAATGCCCGAGTCGCTTCCCCGCGCCGAGTCGGGTCGAGGTCGCCTGAGGAGTCCGGTTCCTGTAACCCAGCCCCAGCGCCGGGCAATACAGACGCGTTTGCCGTTTCGTTGACCATGTTCCAGTGGGATTATGATCCCTGGCCCATCCTTCATTGTCCTGCCCCCTACGGTCCCGGAACTGTGACCGAGTGCACAAGCGCGAGTGATCACGCGAATACGTCGGAAGAGAGCAGGAGTGATGTTGGGTTTGAACCGTCTACCCGCTGAGCTGACTGGCCTCGTCCACAGCGGCATCGCTTGCCATTCAATGTCAGCGGCTGGAGGATAGAGATTGCCCCAGAAGCACGTACGCGACCTCCCCCAGGGTGCGCTCAATGGCGGCTTGGCCGCGCCTCAAGGCATGCCGGCAAGTGTGCGTCGTGTGCCGTGGCAAGCGGGCATCATCCATGGGTGGAGTCGACTAACATCACCTGCTTATCCGCTTTCGAGCGGACACATACTCAATTAAACGTAGACATCGCGAAATGCACGGCTGACGAACGCCTGGACTAGTACTTCTCTGAATCAAATCGAGCGGCCACTGAGCGCTATGGCGGTGAGAGCCGGAATGAGCACATTCGAGATTCACCCGATGCGGGTGTCCGCCGCACGCGCCAAGAAATCTTGAAGGAAGGTGGTGTAAGCGTCCTCCGGCTCGCTGGTTTTCAGTTCCATGCAATTGCGCAAGCGCCCGCAACGCGTACATCGCCTCATCAACAACTTGCCCTTCTTTGCTACTGTCCCCCAACATCGCAAACAGTTCTCAGGCTCTCTTTGCTGCCTTGACCTTCGGTTGTTGCCGGGCTCCCATTACCTCTTCTTCCGCTCGGAGCCAGTCGTCCAAAGCAAATCCGTCAACCCCTGCCGCGTCACTCGTATAACTCGTAGGCTTGTTGGCGGATGCTTTCCTCGATGTCGCTCGATAGCGCAGCTTTCGGAGCGAGCTTGTCGAGACTTCGACTTGGCTACAATTCGTGCCCTGAGTCCGGCAGCATAGCTTGGTTTTCTGCTGCTTGTTGCGCGACAACCCTGTTAGCGACAGAGTTGGCGGATGCCGTTACATCTTCACAGGCTTGTGACGGATGCTTGTGTAAAAACACAACAACCGGAGCAGCAGTTCACTGCTCCGGCCCCGAGACTTTCGTCAACCTCACTTACGCCGCCAAGGTCTTCTCAAAGTGCTCGCAGAGCGTAGTTTCAAGCGTG
>JASHSL010000438.1 GCA_030040855.1 Terriglobales bacterium | reverse complement strand
CGGGGGAAGCCGCCGAGGAAAAGGGCTGGTGGCCGCTGCTCCAGCTTAGTGCCGCAATCAGCCTGAATCTCGGCGTCTTTAACCTTTTGCCGATCCCAATTCTCGATGGCGGGGTCATCTTGCTGTTGTTGGTCGAAGGGCTGATGCGGCGTGACATCAGCTTGCGCATCAAAGAACGTATCTATCAGGCGGCCTTTGTATTCCTGGTGCTGTTTGCCGTGATGTTGATCTACAACGATCTGGCAAAGACCTTGCCCGGACTGACGGGAAGGCTGCCGTAAAGCGGCCTTTGCGAGCTTCCACGCCAGCCTCTCGCCAGGGAGCGACTGAGTTTTGCTGGGGCTCGGCCTTGGGACCATTTCCCCAAAGGGGCTTCGGCCTGCCCAGATTTCACAGCTTGCCAACCAAGAGAACCCAGGGTTTTCTTCGTGTTAGACTCATATTTTATGGCGAATTTCGCGCGCAGAAAGACCGTCACCTCTGACATTGCCGGCGTCCGCGTGGGCTCGGATGCACCCATTGTGGTGCAGTCGATGACCAACACGGATACCGCCGATGTGGCGGCAACCGTCGCGCAAGTGGCTGCCCTGTTCGTGGCCGGATCCGAGCTGGTTCGCGTCACGGTGAATACCGAGGAGGCAGCTGCGGCGGTGGCGCCCATCGTCGAGCAACTGGACAAACAGGGTGTGGCGGTCCCGATTGTGGGGGACTTTCACTATAACGGCCACATCCTGCTCAAAAAGTACCCGGAGTGCGCCCGCGCGCTGGCCAAGTACCGCATCAATCCAGGCAACGTCAGCGTAGGACGCAAGGACGATTCGAATTTTCGGACCATGGTCGAGGTGGCAGTCGAGAATCGTAAGCCGGTGCGCATTGGCGTGAATTGGGGGTCGCTCGATCAAGTCCTGCTTACCCGCCTGATGGACGAAAATTCGCGGCTGGCTGAACCGAAGGATGCCCGCGAAGTCACCCTGGAAGCGATGGTGGCGAGCGCCCTGAATTCGGCCAAGCTGGCGGAGAAGTACGGATTACGACCCGACCAAATTATCCTCAGCGCCAAGGTCAGCGGCGTACAGGATCTCATTGATGTCTATCGTTCGCTAGCAGCGCGCTGCGAGTACCCCCTGCACCTCGGGTTGACCGAGGCGGGGATGGGAGCCAAGGGAATCGTGGCCTCGAGCGCCGCGATCGCGGTCCTGCTTGAGGAAGGGATCGGCGACACCATCCGGGTCTCGCTCACGCCCGCGCCGGGAGGCGATCGCGCCGAGGAAGTCCGCGTGGCGCAGCAGATTCTGCAGTCGATGGGAATCCGCAGCTTCACTCCCCAGGTCACAGCTTGCCCGGGATGCGGCCGCACCACGAGCACATTCTTCCAGGAAATGGCCGAGCAGATCCAATCCTACCTGCGCCAGCAGATGCCGGTGTGGCGGCAGCGCCACCCGGGAGTAGAAGAAATGAAAGTGGCGGTCATGGGATGCGTGGTCAACGGGCCGGGAGAATCCAAGCACGCCAACCTGGGTATTTCCCTGCCCGGGACGTTCGAAGAACCTAAAGCACCGGTCTACGTCGATGGGCGGCTGTTCACTACCCTGCGCGGCGATCACATCGTGGCAGAGTTCCTGAAGATCCTCGACCATTACGTGGACTCGCATTACGCGACGAAAGCAAGGGAAGAACTCGTCACCCCCTAATCAACTCATCCGCTTTCTTCCTAATCGAAATTCGAGAGTCGGCTTGGTGATGCGCCTCAGCGTTAAGCGACTGGCGGTGGTGGCCGCTCGAGGCGCGGGGAAAGGTTCGAGAGGCTAAGCCAGCAAGAACAGGGAATCGGAAGTTTCCTCGGGCAGAGGATCGGCAATCGCTTTTAATTCGGGATAGCGCTCAAGCAGAGGTTGAGGCGCTTTTTGTCTCTGCCCGGTGAGCATGTGCCCGAGTTGTAAGGCGTTGACTCCAGCCTTGGCTTCGAAATGGTTGTTGGCGATCACGTAGGTCACTTCGGCGTTGCGGGCCATACGCTCGATCTTATCTTTCCATCCCTTGAGCTCCGCCTCCGAGTACAAGTAGTTGTAGCGATCGTGGGGTTTCTCGGCCTCAAACCAGTGATCGTAATTTCGACCATGCAGCCGTACGTAAGCTAGGGGCGCGGTCACGTGCTCGGTCGCCTCAAGCGAGCGTCCCAAAAGTGGCTGGTCGATGTTACAAAAGGCTACATTATGTCGTCGAAAGCTCGCGAGGATCTCGGGATTATTCCAGCTCGAATGCCGAACCTCAACGACACATGGATACTCGATGAACTGGCGCAGGAGACTGTCCAGGTATTCGCGGTTCAGGGAAGTGTTCTTGAAGGATACGGGAAATTGAATGAGCAACGCGCCCAACATGCCGGTAGCGGCCAACGCGTCCAATCCCTCGCGGGCCATTCTCTCGTCCTCATCGTTGGGCTTAATGGTCGCGGCTGAGGTTGGCTCCATCACAGCTAAGGGAGAGTGGGTGAAGGAACGGTGCAGCTTGGCGGTAAAGATGAAGTCGGGATTCACCGGCGCCACCCGTCTGGCCCAGAGCTTGACCAGCTCGGGCTTGATGTGCCCATAGAACGAAGTGTTAATCTCGACCACACCAAAACAACGCGCCACAACTTCTAAGGGATGCTGTTTTCTGTGCTCGAGGCCGGGCGGGTAAAAGACGCCTTGCCAATCCTTATAGGACCAACCAGCCGTCCCCACGCGAATCTTGCCCATGTCCACGAACCTCAGAAACTAGCAGGTTAGCACGGCGATGAGGGAAGGAAAGCAACTGCAAGCCGGTTGTCCGCTAAGGACGAACGGACGTGGACAAGCCGGATTCGGAATCAGGCGCAGTCGACAAGGGACGCGGCGGAATGCCTTTGGCTTGAAGAATGGACCAGTGCCACTCTTGATCAGGGCTCAGGTTCGCGCCTAGTTTTTCTCGGAAGATCGCGGTTTCCTGGGGGGCGGCGGTTCCCCTCAGGTGAAGAAGCCACGTCAGATCCCGAGGCTTGCCAACAACGCTCGGATTCTCCTTGGCAACGGCAGGCACGAGTCGCGCTTCTCCATGGAAAGCCGCATCGTGGTCCTGCGTGCGCCGTACCAGGGTCAGCCCTACCGTGATCTCCTTCAGATTCCAGTTTGTGGCGTTGTACAGGGCAACTTGCAGGGTATCGCCCTTGATCGATGCCGGACCCTCGAGCTTGGCGAGTTCGCTCTCCGGCAGTTCCTTGGTTACCGAGGGAGCCACCAGCAGCGCCGTCGCCTTCGCATCAAACGATAGGCTACAGGTCCCGTCGGGCAAAGCCATGCGAAAGGTGTTGTCTGCCGCCTTGAATGAAAATACCGGACTGGCGTTTGCCCTGCGATTTTCGATCTGAGCGGTGATTTGGGATAGGTTGTCATTGTCGATGACGACCGGTGGCGCGGCCTGCCCGCTGTGGTGCAGCGATCGCGCGACATCGCCGAGCGGGACAGACTCCCCCGATTGGGCGAGCATGCCGGGTGGAGTGAGCGCGGTCAAGAATGCGATCGCAAATCTCAGAAAGCAATGCCGTTTCATGGCAGTCAACACTTCTTCTCGGATTGTACTTAGAATTGTGCCGGGAAATCGGTGGGCCGAGGGCGAACCTTGGTTGTAGAACGAAAGTAAGGCGAAAATGGGCGTGCGGGACGAAATAGCACGCAACGGGGCTCCGCACGCCCGAAGGGGTCCCTCCGTTTACAACAGACCGGAGGAGCGCAAGCGAGCAACGGGGTCAGATACGGAAACGGGTTCTCGCCGCAAAAGCCAACGGGCCACCGCAAACCCCAACGCCGCGTACCACCAATACACCAACTTCATGACCTACCTCCGACCAATACATCGGCCAAATGGAGGAGTTTTATGGATCCCACACTAACAACCCTGAACTAAGGTATCAACCACACGATCGTGCTACAGGCATAGCACGAAAGTGTGGGTTATATGAAAGTTAACCCGGCTAAGGTAATCTCCCAGGCCTGGGGGACCGATGCTTCCTCCCGAACTCACCGGGACTAGGTCAGGTTTCGCGATCCTCACGTCAAGGAAGCCCTTGTTGGGGGAATTCCCGTGCCTTCTGCCTCCCTTCCCGGTCCTTGCCTGTCTTGTTCTCGAGAGCCGCATTGGCAAAAGCCGTCCCCGGCTGCTGCTCCCTTTGCCTCCCAGGTCTCTGCCGGCCGCCGAATTTTTCTGGCATCGCAGTCATGAGCTTGTCCAAAAGTGGAAGCGGCAGGACACGTCTTTTCCCTTATGGGACTGTCCGAGTGACCAGAGTAATGCTCGGTCCCGAGCTCAGAGAGATTATTCTTTTTCTGGCATCCCGGTGTTGTGTGGCAGTGTGCCACGAGAGCTATGGGCCCCCGTCTGCATGCGCTGTTTGACGTCGCGCACGAGGTGCCGGCATCTCGGACAGCGCAACCACGACCAAGGCTGCTTGTGCGGCGTTTCAAGTGCAACCTCGGAATCCGGGAAGAACCGATGGAAGAGCTTATTGAGGAGAATGAGCGCACCCCGACGAGCACAGGCAAGAAGGCCAGGGTTAACCGCAAGCGGGAAGGTGGGTACCTGCTGATCGAACTGCTAATCGCACTTACCGTTCTTGCGATCCTGGCAGCGATGGCCGCACCATCAATCATAGGTCTGCAGATGGCGGCTAACAATAGCTATGCCTGGAATACTGTCTCGAGTGTGTATTTCACCGGCAAAGCATTAGCGGTCTGCAATTCCTATCAAAATTCATGCCCTCAACTTGTTATGCCGTCAAACGGATCATGGCAGCAAGCAGGTTACACCTTCACCTTTCAGTCGTCGGGATTTAATAACGACTACACCTGGAGTTTCACCGCGACTCCGATTGTTTACGGAACAACAGGAATCCACAGTTATTCTGCCTCTCCTACGGGGATTACTCAGACGAACTAATGGTAGGGAGCCCGTCTGGCTTCAGCCGTCTAACGTATAACCGTTCCGTGACCTTCGCTAAAGTGGAATCGTGCGCGCTGCGCCAGCGTTCCCTGTCCGGTCCGAGCGGTTCGCGAATCGATCCGCGGACTACCTCGGCCCCTGACCTTGGGAGCCTTCACTCTCAGCTGCGGGAATGGCAATGGCTTGAATGTTCTCGCCCGCCATCATCTTTTGAAATGCCACCAAGTCGGTTTTCTCGAGCTCACTCCAGCGGGCGATCGCATTTTCAGCCTGTCCCTTCAATTTTTCCAAGGTTTGATATTCCGCTTGGGTAGGAGCGGAATCGGTCCCATCCCCAACCATCATGGCTAAGGCTGCCAGCTTGCTATCGACCCGTTGGGGATAGGACACTGAATCCTCGCTGGATTTGATCTTGAGCTGTACCAACTCATCGCGCACGGACAGCATCTTCTGGTCTAAAGCAGCGGCAGCCGTGAACACCGGCCTGCTGGCGCTATTTTCGACCAGGCGCTTGGTGACTCCCTCCACTTGGGAGCGAACATTCTGGATCTGATTGACCGTATCGTAAACCCGGCTGAGTTCATCCCGAATCTGAAGGAGCAAGGAGAACTGCTTCTCCAGATCCGCCGGTTCGACGTGCAGGCGGGGATCAAGCTTGACCTCGAAACGCGCAGTCCGAGTTTTCCCGTCGACGGTTAAGCGCACCTGATATTTTCCCGGCAAGGCCAGGGGACCGCGGTCGCCATCCTTGTAGTCCCAGAGGTAGTAGTCGGGAACCCGGCTGGTTCCTTCATAGCGCAAATCCCAAAGGAATCGGTTGAGGCCAGCCACGGGTCGAACCTGTTTCTCCGGCTTTTTGTCTTCCGGAGTGAGCGGCTCCTCGAGTTCCTCGGTCTTGCCGCTCGAATATCTGCGAATGACGGCTCCGTTTCCATCGAGAATCTCGATGACGGTTTCATCTTTGGGCTTGTCTTTTAGGAAGTAGTAGATCAGCGCCCCTGCGGGAGGATTTTGTCCCACTAGGGTCGGCTCGGGCGGCTCTTCGCTCGAGCCCTGATAACGGACTGTGGTCCTCGGGCTGAACAAGTGTAGCTCCTGCTTTGCAATTTCCTCCTTATATTGGCGCAAGGGAGAAAGATCGTCGAGAATCCAGAACGCCCGTCCGTGGGTAGCAAGAACCAGATCGTCATCTTTGATCACCAAATCGTGAACCGGAGTGGTGGGCAGATTCAGAGCCAGCGCCCGCCAGTTTGCGCCGTCATCGAAGGAGACATAGACGCCAGTTTCGGTGCCGGCATAGAGCAAACCGCGCCGTTTGGGATCTTCGCGCACCGCCCGGACAAACGTGGTCTGTGGAATCCCCTTGGTGAGCACCGTCCAGCTCTTTCCATAGTCGCTGGTCTTGTAAATATAGGGCTGCATGTCGTCCATCTGATGCCGGTCCACGGCTACGTAGGCAGTTCCGGCGTCGTGCGGCGAGGCATCGATCTGGCTGATCCGGCTCCACTCGGGTAGATTCCTGGGAGTGATGTTGGTCCAACTCTTGCCGCCATCCCGCGTGATCTGGATAAGGCCATCGTCGGTGCCTACCCAGATCAGGTCTTTGACCAGGGGCGACTCCGCCAGCGCGAAGATGGTGTCATAGTACTCGGTGCCAGTGTCGTCCTTATCGATCGGACCTCCGGAAACCTCCTGCTTGCTCTTATCATTGCGCGTCAAATCGGGGCTGATGGCCTCCCAATGCATGCCGCCGTCGGTGGTTTTGAAGAGTCTCTCCCCCGCGTGATACAGAGTGTTCGGATCGTGAGGCGAAATCAGGATCGGCGCGGTCCATTGGAAGCGGTGTTCGAGGATTGCGGCGCCGCCACCATCGCTGATCTCCGGCTGCACCGAAATGTTCTTGACTTGTCCCGTGCGCCTGTCGAAACGGGTGATGATACCTTCGTATTCGCCGGCATAGACGATGTCGGGATCGGGAGGATAGGGCGCGATGTAGCCCGCTTCCCCGCCCCCTACACTGTACCAATCTGGGCGGTCGATCGCCGCCTCATTGCTGCGGCTGGCAATGGCCACGCTTCCCTCATCCTGCTGCGCTCCGTA
>JASHSL010000437.1 GCA_030040855.1 Terriglobales bacterium | reverse complement strand
CCGCCTGCTTCGATCGCATACTCGCCAAGCTTAGCCCAAAGCAAATCGCGATTCGGGTCCATCTGGGTGGCTTCGCTCATGGTGTTGACCGCGGCATTGAAATCCCCCGCATCCGCCTGTTGCTTGGCCGCGGCCAGCTTGTCGTTCAGCGATTTGATGTTGAGATTCTCCTTGGCGACCTTGGCTTCCTGCTCCTGCCGAGCCTTCAACTGCTCGGGAGTCATGCCGGCGGCTTGCGCGGTTGCGGCCTGCTCCTTCTTCAAGTCGAAGTCCAGGTCCTTTTCATCGAGGGAGACATCGACGCCGGTGAAGTGAAAGAGTTCCTTCCCGCCGCTCGATAATGTCACCTTGTACTTTCCCGGGACGATCCCGAGAGAGAAGTATTCCCCCTTGTTGTTGGTCTTCAGTTCGTACTTTCTGCCGTTCTCAGTGTTCAGCCATTCGACTTGCGCTCCGGCAATAGGCTTGCCATCGGCGTCTTTGCATACGCCCTTCACCGTGCCGCTGTTCTGGGCATGCAGCCAGGACACACACACAACCGCCAACAGGCTGATGAGGATCGGCCTCAGCACATGCTTTGTCATCTTGACCTCCTGCTTGAACCTAAACGTAGGATTTGCGACTTGCGTTGCTCGATGGCCATGCCATCGCATCGCCATCTCACCCGCCCATGCGGGCCGGGGACCGTCGGCGCAAACTGCTCTGAAACCCAAACCATCTGCCCTGCCCCGGCCGCGAAACCTTTCGACCGCCGGGCAAAAAGACTCACTCTTTCGAATCCAGCCTGGCACGACCAGGGACAAGAAGCGGTCATACCCTATCGGGTACCGCGTCGTAGGGGATTGGATCGGTGGCTCCAGCCTCGTGAAATGCTCGCAGGCGGAGGACGCAGCTATCGCAGACCCCGCAGGCGCGATCCTCATGACTATAACAAGACCACGTTAAATCGAAGGGTGCGCCGAGTTCAAGGCCAAGCCTCACAATCTCGACTTTTCGAAGGCCGATCAAGGGCGTGACGATTTGAATTCTGCCCTCCTTCGTACCCGTCTTCACCACCTCATTGAAAGCCTGATAGTACGCCGGCCGGCAATCCGGGTACCCGGAACTATCTTGCTCGACCGCACCGATATAGACCTTGGAGGCGGCGAGGACCTCTGCCCAGCTCACCGCCACGGAGAGAAAATGCGCGTTGCGAAAAGGCACGTAGGTGACGGGAATTCCATGGCCGATCGACCCTGCCTCGGGAACCGCGATGCGGTCATCGGTAAGGGCGGATCCACCGATGGCCCGCAAGGCCTCGTTCCGCACCATCAACCGCTGCCCAATTCCCAGCCGTTCCGAGATGGCCAGGAAAGCCCGGCGCTCGCGCTCCTCGGTCCGTTGTCCGTAGCTGATGTGGACTGCGGCCGCCTCAGAATCCCGCACAGCCAGCGCGGCACACACACAGGAGTCCATTCCCCCGCTGAGCAAGACGACCGCACCTGGTCTCGGCGCTGCCATGGCAAACGAAAAGGCACCCTTCCCCGCGCTTCCTTACACCCCCTTCAGCGCGGGGTCCCAGATGAACTTATGAATCTGCAACCCAAGGCGAGCGGGGACACCATCGGCCAACATCCACTGCGCCAGCTCTCGCGGGTCGAGCAGACAGTGGGACGCATCTCTGGTCCCTGCGGCATCCTTGCGGAACGCAGGAGAAAACAGCACGGCATTCACCCGGGCCGCAAGTTGATGGCGGCTCACGAAATCGCGGGCGAACTCGTAGTCGTTTCGATCCCTGAGCACAAACTTCACTTCATCTCTCGCAGTCAGAGCCTCTAAGTTCTCCATGCGGAAGGTGTCGGGAGCGCCGGAGTTCGGGCACTTCACGTCCACCACCTTGACCACCCGTTTGGGAACGTCTTTCAGCGGACGCTCGCCGCTGGTTTCAAGCAGCACGGTATAGCCGTCCTCGAGCAGGCGTTCGATCGCCGCCACCAGCTCGCGCTCCTGGAGCATGGGTTCGCCGCCGGTAATCTCGACCAGCCCCCCTCTCGGGCTCAACTGTTCGACTTCGTCGATCACCTCTTCGACTCCCATGCGCTGTCCGCCGCTGAAGGTGTACTCGCTGTCACACCAGGAACAGCGAAGGTTGCATCCCGTCAGACGAACGAAGACGCAGGGCAGCCCGGCAAAGGTGGACTCCCCCTGGATCGACTTGTAGATTTCGGTGATCTGCATAGGGCAGCTACGAACTCTAGCTCAGCGTCGCCCCAGGGCGGCGTGGCGGGGCACTGGCGTCGCAACCGACTATTGCGAATAGGTCGCGGTCGTACTATCCGTCTCGTACACGGTGACGTTTTTGACGCGGACCCGCCCGCGGCTCGCACCCTCAAGCCTGCGATGAACTTCGTCGTAAAAATATCTGGCCAGGTTCTCCGCCGAAGGGTTCACGGTGGTAAACGGCGCCACCTCATTGATCATCTGGTGGTCCAGCCCGTCAATGACCTGCTTCATCACTTCGCGCAAGTCTTTGAAGTCGACGAGGAGCCCGGCTTTGTCCAACACCTCTCCCGCCAAGGTGATGCGCACTTTGTAGTTGTGGCCGTGCGGTTTCTCGCACTTCCCTTGGTAATTGCGGAGAAAATGTCCCGCGGCGAATGAATCCTCAACGCTGACTTCAAACATGCATCCTGTGCCCGCCCCCGGTTCCCGCGGATGCGACTTGTCCGCTCGTTTCCTCATTGTATCGCGTCGCGCCCTTTCGTTGCGGCAACAAACCGCATCGCGACTCCGGGCCGGGAGCCTCGGCAAGCCCAGCAAAAACCAGGGCTTGACTGGCAGGATCCTTCCGGCCAGGAATCGAGCCCGCAGGAGGCGGACCTCAGCTCGAGCCTGCGCTCGCGGATGAGTTTACGATTTTTCACAAATTAACTAACCGGTTAGTAAAACTCTTGTCCCGCTCCCGGGTTTCCTTCTTCTGAGACATGGAGGCGACGATGAAAACAGCGATTCGGATTTTCGCATTGGCGCTAGGGATGAGTGCCTTGAGCCTGGGATCAGGGGCCGAGGCCGCCCCTGCCGCCAGCAACGACACGACGATTCAGTTGAAGGCCACCAAGCAGTTTGCGAAAAGCAAGGAGTTCCGGAACATCCAGGCATCGGTGACAGACGGAGTGGTTACGCTCACCGGCCAGGTTGAGCTTTACCAACAGAAACTGGATGCCGCCAAGAAGGCGGGAAAGATCGCCAAGGTTCAGGGGGTGCGGAATCTGATCGAGGTGGAGGCGAAGGATGTGCCCGACGCCCAGCTGGCCGCTGAGTTGGACCGCAAACTTTATTACGACCGCATGGGCTATGACATTGCTTTTAATTATCTGACCGTATCGGTGGCCCAGGGCGTGGCCACGATTGACGGCGAGGTGAGGACGGATTACGACCTCGACTCAGCCCTGGCGCTGGTCAGCACCACTCCGGGGGTAAAGGACGCGGTCAACCGTGTCAAAGTCGCTCCGACCTCCATTTTTGACGATCAGCTCCGGATTCGAGCCATGCAGGCGATTTATCGCGACCCGGCACTGCGCCGTTACGCGATCGATCCCGCCTATCCGATTCGCATCGTGGTGGACAACGGTCATCTGTCTCTGTACGGCACGGTCGACAACCAGATGGATAAGACCGTGGCTGGGATGCGCGCCAATCAGGTCTTCGGGGCCTTCACGGTTCAGAACAACCTGGTAGTGGCGAAGACCTCTTGAGCGTTCCTGGATTGGACGGGGGGGGCGCGGCTGCGGCCGCGCCTGTTTTCATTCCCTCCACGCGCTTCGCGTAGGGATCCAGCAGGAAGCCTCTCGACTACAGGCGATTGATCAGCGACGCCACATAGGCCGCGCCGAAGCCGTTATCAATGTTGACGACGCTGACGTTCGAAGCGCAAGCATTCATCATCCCCAGCAGCGCCGCCACACCCCCGAAAGCAGCGCCGTAGCCCACGCTGGTGGGAACGGCGATCACGGGAACGCCCACCAATCCGCCCACCACGCTGGGCAGGGCTCCTTCCATACCGGCGCACACGATCATGACCCGGGCGCGCAGCAAGGCGACATGATTTGCCAGCAGGCGATGAATGCCGGCCACTCCCACATCGTAGAGGCGCGCGACGCGGTTGCCCATGATCTCGGCCGTGACCACCGCTTCTTCGGCTACCGGAATATCGCTCGTGCCCGCGCAGACGACGGCGATCGTACCTTTGCCGTAGATGGTTGGGTCACGCCGCAACACGATGGCCCGGGCCACCTGGCAGTACGTGGCCTTGCGCAACTTCTTGCGGACGGCAGCGAACTGCTGTGGCGAGGCCCGGGTTGCCAAGATGTTGCCCCGATGCCGTGCCAATCGTGAGAAGATCGTCGCCAGCTGCGCGGGTGTCTTCCCTTGACTGAAGATGACCTCGGACATTCCCGCCCGCAGCGCGCGATGATGATCCAACTTGGCAAAGCCTAGGTCCTCAAAGGGCAGATGACGCAGCTGCTCTACCGCGTCGTCGGGAGACAGCTTGCCGGAGCGGACCTGCTGCAACAATTTGCGGATGGATTCAGCGTTCAAGGCAGTCGCGGCGGTTGGACATCGAGCCCAAGGCTTCTCCCCTAGATTAGCACCGAGCCGGGCTCAAGCTGCGCTCCCGGCCATGGAGAAGCGGGTGCCAGCGTGCCCAGGAGACAGGCTCCGGGGGGAGAACGCTTCTCGTCCCATTACGACCCCGGTTTAGCTGCGCACCGATGCGCACGGCTTTTTCCCTCCGCCGCGCGTCCCCCGTAGGATTTCACTCAAGGTCCGCAAAGCTTCGCCGGGTCCTTCCAGCCGGGAAAGAAACCAATGTCGCAGGATGGTGCAGCTGACCGAGCCTCGGAGATAGGCGGCGTAGAGCTCGCTGCCCACCAGGTAACCTAGCTTCTGGGCAGTTTCATCGAATTTCTTTCTGTCGTTGGTCACCGCGTGTTCCGCCCATTTTTGGCAAAGCCGCTGCGATAAGACCTCCCTGCCCTCGGCGCCTACTGCGGGCCGCGCCGGATACAACACTCGGGATCCGAAGTAGCCCAGAGCATGTTCGACCGTACGTGCATAGAACCGGGCTCGGATGTCTCCGCCCGAGGGAAACCAGGCGCGGCGGCGCAAGGGCAGCCCACGGCAAGCATGATGCAGGAACCGGGCCACCTCTTCCGCCACGTAGGACATCTGAAACTGGCGCAGGTAAATGGCATTGATGGGTGGCAGATAGACGCTTCCCCGGTTTTCGACCTTCGCCAGCATGGCTTCAACTTTCTCGGGCCCGTAGTGCGCGCGGGCCAGCAGTTGCCGTAAACGCTGATCGGAGGAGCCACAATACACTTCCGGCAACAGATCGACCAAGAATCTGGGCTGCGTACTGTTCTGGGACGAGTAGCGGTTAATGCCGAGAAAACACGACAAGCTCTCCACCAGGTTGTAGATCGTGGGCACCGCGTCGGCCTGCCCCGCTTCTCCCTGACAGCCTGACAAGTAGAGTCGATAACTTTCGTATTTTTCGAGCGGCGTCGAGTTGAAAATACAGACAACCCCGTCATTCACCCTCACCGCCTCGACCCGGTCCTGCTGCTCCCGAGTTGCCTGCCAGTAAAGGGCATCGACGTTTTGCAGAACGGTGAGCACGCGATCGCGCGGCAGGCGCTCGCGAAGCCAGCGGGGAAGATGTCCGGGGGCAAAATGGGACTCGCCAAACAGAACAAAAATGACCGCATGCGGATGGTGCTGGCGAATCTCCGCGAGCTTATCGGCGGCATGGCGGTCACGGGTTCCGATCTTTCGCAGGTCTTCCCGGGGCATGCAGTCCAGGCCATAGAGGCCTTCGCCATGCTCTCGCGCGGTTACCAGCAACTCGTAGAAGGGAGGCCAATCGTAGCCCCAGTCAGTTTCGAAGCGGATCCGTTCCCGCAACTCATGCTCGTCAATCTCGCGCCGCCACCATTCGTCGAGCACGTGCTGGTGGTGGGAAAAGATGGCCTCGACTCCCAGAACCACAGGACGATCGCCGGGTTGGGCCCGCGCCTCGAGGAGGGCGGCGGCACACCGCTGCGCCGCGGGAAGGGCATGATAATCGCCGAGCAAGACAATGTCCGTCCTCCGAATCTTCGCCGTCAGCTGTTCGCGATCGAGCACTCCCTGGTAAGAACTGAAGGATTTGGTGAAGTCCTTGAGATACTTCGTGCGGCCCGTGGAGTCGGTGGCGCGAAGTTGTCGTTCGACGCCCGCCAGCGCATGCAGCTGGGCGGCGTTGCGACGAAGCCCGAGGGTTGTACGAACAGCCATAAGATTCCGTGCGGCTCGGTTGGCCGAGCGGATCGCGAAACACCGACCGCCAGCCTCCGGCTTGACTCGGTGGCAGGTGCACCCTATGCTCAGAACGGAGCCGGTTTGCTCAACCTTCCACTCGAAAACCTGACGGTGGCCACCACTGGCGCGAGCGGGTCGCTATTCCTCAAACATCTCCTGCTCAGCGTCGAACGTGATCAGCGCATCCGAAGGGTCAACTTCATCGCTTCCGACAGCGCGCTGCGGGTCATGGCCGAAGAGCTCAAGCTGCGAGGCCGCAGCCACCTCGTCAGCCAAATCCTCGGCCAGAGCAGCCGCAAAATTCAGCAGCAGGCCAACCAAGACATCGGCGCGGGTGTCGCCAGCGGCTCCTACCCCTCCGATGCCATGGTGGTGATCCCCTGTAGCGCGGGAACGCTCGGTCGCATCGCCAACGGCGCCGGCGAGCACTTAATCGAGCGCGCCGCCGATGTCACCCTCAAGGAGAAACGCCCGCTGGTTCTTTGCCTGCGCGAGACGCCTCTTAATAAGATCCATCTCCGCAACATGTTGCGGGCTGCTGACGCCGGAGCCACGATCTTTCCGCTGATCCCGTCCTTCTATAACCACCCCCTTAACTTTGATGAAATGGCACTCCAATTCGCCGCGCGTGTGCTGGCCTCTATCGGTTTGCCGCAACCCCATGCCTATCGTTGGAAAGGCTGACGCATCAAATACTTAGCAGCGCTGGCCCGTAGCTCCGGGGGAAACTAGGCGGAAAACTAAAAGTGTAGGAAGATTGCGAGGGCCGGGGCAGAGTACGAAAGGTCACTGAACGAAAGTGCCGCTCCCTGCTCAGCAAACCCATTGGTAACCCACCCGGCGGTTCCTAAGGTGCCACGATCGCAGGGGGTTGCGGCCCGAGTGCCGCAGGATTTGCTTCGACAGACGGGACCGCGCAACGGGAGTGCGACCGTGTCGGGCTCGGATTCTCGCCAGTCTCCCACGATTTGCAGATCCTCAATTTCAGGTCTGTAAGCAAGCGTTCAGGCCTTCGCCAGCTGTTTCCTCCCGCTTGTCAGTGGCATAAATTGCCGCTCTGCCGACTTCAACAGGAGGGTGGCCCTAGATGACAGCTGGCAGGAACCAAGACGGCTGGCAGCGCAGCTTCTTCTTGTTGAAGTGGTTCTGCTGGGAGACGAATCGTTTCAGCCGATATGGGTGGCAGATAAACGGATTTCGTTCCTGAGTCCTTCTCTCGAACGAAATTAATCGATGGCTACGCCTGCAACGCCTGCCAAGATGAAGACGGCTGGGCCCATCCCGGGAGCACGGTGCTGGCGCTAGTCAGGAACGCGCCAGCTTTGAAGCACACGATCAATGTCGTCGCGAACTACGTTTCGGGCATCTATGCGGCCAAGGCCCTTCATTAGAAGACGATCGTATTTCGTATGCCGGTGGCGGATGGATGCCACCACCGCCGCTCGTAAGGTTTCTTCCTCTAATGCTCGCCCCGAGGCGGTCCGACCCACTCGGCCGCTGCCCCGAACCGACGTATGCGCTGCGATGGCCCGCGCCTCCTCAGGCGGGCAGCCTGGAAACATCTGCCGAATCGATGCGGCCATTCGCATCGCGAGCACCTGATCCTGTTTATCGCGATAGATCTCGGCCCGTTCGCGCCGGACACTGCGCTGCTCAGCATCGGCGGAGCACTCTGCCTCCGCCTGCTCCAGAGCAGATTCTTCGACCAGCACTCCCTGGCGTTCGTAGCGCTTGCGACTCCGGCTAAAGCGAACCACCACGGCGGAAAGTGCGCTGTGCTTCCGAGCCCGTCGGGTCAGAGCCGTGTCGCCTCTAGGCAGGTAAACCAAATGGTCGAGATCGGCACATATGAGGCAAAGCGGTCGTCCTCCTTCCATGAACAGGAAATCGCCTCCCAATAGCTCCTTTCCGCAATCGGCACACTTCGACTCCCGGAGGATGTCGAACACAACGAGATCCTTCGCTTCTGACGATTGTTGATCGGCTGAACCTGCTTTCATGTCACGTGTCCTTGCACTTTGCTCCGATCAATCCGCCATCTACCGGAGAGATCTGGGTGGGGTGATTGTGCGACGAGCAGGGATGCCGCTAGGCAGAAACCCGAGATGCTAGGAATTCGCGTTGTACGTCCACCTGCTCGTAGACAGCGACATTCACCTGCCGGAATTCCGTTCTGCTGATCTGCACAGGCGCCATTATAGTAACACCGCAATTATGGTGAAATCACCGACGGTCAAAACGCGAAATCGCCTGTTTTCAACACCTGTGAAGTAGAATCTTGGCTTCGCCGATGATAGGTAAGAAAAGCATAGGCCCGCTTCTTGGGGTGTGTTATGCGGCAGTCTTCGGTACCTTAATCTGGTTGGGCTCCATGATTTTTGGTCTGACATGAGCATTGGGGTATTGCTCCTACTGTCGGGTGCAGTTTTCGTTGCGCTCTATTTTCTAGGACGGTGGATCGAGGTCAGGAGCGACTGGCTCGACTCGCAAGGACGTCCTCAGTCCCCACGATAATCATCGATCACGTCAGTAGAAAACCCCGAGATTCACTGGCATATCGGCTGCTAGGGTAATATCGGAATCCCGCTCACCTTCCCCGCCGCGCGGAACTTGAGTGTAATCGCCCTTATAGTTACCCAGACCGAGAACCTTTGAAGGATAGATTTCAACAGCAGTGTGATCGGGATCGGTCTGATCTCGCCATCTATCGGTGTTCGTACCGGCATAAACCACATCGGCCCAGACTTCTTGAGTTTGCGAAACCCGATTCAGAGTGGGAAACTGCAACTTGGCGAGGAAGACAGCAATCGAATAAGAAACAGCTTAAACATGAGGTTGTCATGGCCACGGTAGAAGTTGATTTCCTGCACAGCCAACTGGAGGAGCGGAAGCGCCGCTTGGAGGCAGCGATTGCGCTCGCACCGCAGAAAGCTGGCTTGGCTGGTTTGCTGCGCGAAGTAGATTCGGCCCTGGAGCGAATGGCCAGGGGAAGCTACGGGCTGTGTCAGGAGTGCCACGAGATGATAGAACAGGACCGACTGCTGGCCGACCCGCTGGTGTGCTATTGCCTCGACCACCTGAGCGAGTCGCAACGGGCCGCGCTGCAGCGTGACCTCGATCTGGCCACCCAGGTGCAGCGTAATCTATTGCCGCAAGTGAACCTACGGGCCGGTGGCTGGGAGACCAGCTATCATTATGCCCCGGTCGGCCCCGTCAGTGGTGACTACTGCGACTTGATCCCATCCGATGGACAGCTCTTCTTCGTGCTCGGCGACGTCTCCGGTAAAGGCGTGGCCGCCTCTATGCTGATGGCGCAGCTTCACGCCTTGTTTCGAAGCCTGACTGGTATGGGCCTGCCGCTGGGCCAAATCGTCACCCAAGCTAATCGCGTCTTCTGCGAGAGCGCGCTGGCTGGGCAGTACGCCACTCTGGTGTGCGGACAGGCCAAGCCCAGCGGCGAAGTGGAAATCCATAACGCCGGCCACTGGCCCGCAATCGTTGTCGGGCACGGCGGTGTGTTACGCATTGAATCCACCGGTTTGCCGCTGGGGATGTTCCACGAATTCGATTTCTCCGCCACGCGCCTGCACTTGGAAGCCGGCGACATGCTGTTCCTTTATACCGACGGCTTGTCGGAAGCCCGCCGCGGGGACGACGAATATGGCGTCGACGGGGTCACGCACCTGGTACGTCAGCAAGCTGCACGGCACCCCGCCGAGCTAATTGCCGCTTGCCTTGACGACCTGCGCGCCTTCGCCGACGGTCCACCATTAGATGACCTAACTCTGCTGGCCATCCAGCGAATGGGGTAGGCGTCATAAAGGCAGGCGCACCCCGGTCTCGCCGTGGCTGAGGAACACTTCTCCCTTGTTCAACCTGCCGATTGCCTGTTCGCATCGGCATAAAGCTTTACGGTTTCCCTGATTTCAGCAGTGAATGGGCTTCGGACTCGAAAAGCGGCGCCCTGGCGCCCAGCACCACTTGGGCGATCGGAATATCTGGCTGGTGGGCGGGGCCATGTTATCCCAGCGTTTTCTCGAACTCGGCTTGGTGGACGAGATTCGGTTGACCATTGCTCCGGTCCTATCGGGTGATGGACTCCGCCTGTTCGGTGGCTGCCGAGGGAGGAAAGGTGGGATTTGAAGAACGTGGTTGCGTACAAGAACGGCTTTGTTGAGTAATCGTACTCCGCCTCCACCGTGTGAGAGCATCAGAACAGATCCCCGGTCAAACTAACCGGTGGCGAGCCGCATAGTGCGTTGCAGGACTGCCCCTGCGAGGGAAACAGACGTACCAGACGGTATTTCATCGACGTTCAAGATTGTTCTCTCCGTCCTTCCCCGGACGCTGGTCGAGCACATCTTCCCATACGGCGACTGGCTGTGGTTCGGCGCGTCATTTATCGCGGGCGACCGAATATAACGACTAATTCCGTCAGGGGTCAGAATCTTTAACCCTGAGGGATCATCTCGTTCCAGCACGATAATCCTTTCCCCACAGGCCTGATTGCCGACAGGCTGCTGGCACGGCTCCAAGTACACAGGGATCAGCTCATGACAGGTTCTCAAAGAACACTCTACGTACCCTCCATGGGCCCGTTGTCGAGGACTGTTGTGCCGGATCATCCGACATGGATGATCCGACTGCCCGTACAGATCCCCCTAGAGCGTCTCTCTCATTTCGGCCAGAAAATGTTGGAAATGCTCGCTGATCAGGCGGCTTGACAGCACCCCGAAAAGACTACCCGTAGACAAGCCCCGATCATTGCTGTACCCTGAAAATACACCGGAAAGGAGGTGGTCTAATGACAAGTTTTGACTGTAATAGATGTACCCAAAGACCAGGTGAGGTGGCTGAGACTTAGAGCTGGTTGCTCTAAGCGGGGCTTTGGGACGAACCGTGCCTGAAGCTACAGCCCGCACACTACCGGTGAGTTTGGATTCGATTCCGTCCGGCGTTCAGGTCGCGTCGGAAGCCCGGAGTTGCCTGGAGGCCACGTAGAGTAACCACCTCTGGTCAATACAATTCAGCTAACCGAGAAGGCTCAATCACTTGCGATTGGGCCTTTTTAATTCAAGCACTTGGTTCTGCTGAATAAAATGACCATAATGACCGCATTGACTCCGACTGACCATAATCCGGCCGGAATCGCCCATAAGTAGACAGTACTAAGCAGAAGAAAAGCAAATCACAGGGGATGGGAAGATCGCCATCCCCGTGGAATCGGAGGATTAAGAATG
>JASHSL010000436.1 GCA_030040855.1 Terriglobales bacterium | reverse complement strand
AACTTCATCACCCCCAATTCTTGCGATGACATGCACGACAGTTGCAGTCCGCTTCGCAACCGAGTCGCACAGGGAGACACGTGGTTGGCAAAGTATCTCCCCGAAATCCTCAATTCGCAGGCATTCCGCGAGGGCGGAGTCGTATTCGTCACTTGGGATGAAGCCGAAAAGGCCGACGGTCCGATTGGCATGATCCTACTGTCGCCGCTGGCCAAGGGCCACGGTTACAGCAACTCCATTCACTACGATCATGGAGCATTGCTTCGAACCCTGGAGGAAATCTTCGGAGTCACTCCGTATCTTGGCAACGCCGCCAGCCAGCCTGACTTGAGCGACTTGTTCTCGGCTTTTCCCTAAGCCAAACACGCCCGCACACCGTGTCCGCACCGGCAGGAGACGTATCTACCCTCGATGTGGGGAGGCAGATCCGCCGGACCGCGGTTACTGCTCATGGCCGGACTCTGAGCCTAGCGCATGGTGCACGATCTCCTTTGCTTCCCTCACGATCGCATCCAGATGGGATGCGCTCTTGAAGCTCTCCGCGTAGATCTTGTAAATATTCTCGGTGCCCGAGGGTCGGGCCGCAAACCAGCCGCTCTCGGCTACCACTTTCAAACCGCCAATCGGGGCTTGATTGCCAGGCGCTCGGGTCAGCTTGGCCAGGATGGGCTCGCCTGCCAGATCCGACTCCTTGACGGCGTCCGGTGACAGCTCTTGCAATCTTGCTTTTTGTTCGGGCGTGGCTGGGGCGTCAATGCGGGTGTAGCACGGAGTACCAAACTCCGTTGTTAGTTCGCGGAAGTGCTCTCCGGGATCCTTACCCGTGCGGGCGGTAATCTCAGCCGCCAGCAGGTCCATGATGAGCCCGTCTTTGTCGGTCGTCCACACCGTGCCGTCGCGGCGAAGAAAACTCGCTCCCGCACTCTCTTCGCCACCGAAACAGCACGAACCGTCAAGCAGGCCCGACACAAACCACTTGAAACCTACCGGCACTTCGCGCAGCTCACGGCCGAGCTTTTGGACGACTCTGTCAATCATGCTGCTGCTCACCAGCGTCTTGCCCACGGCCACATCTCGACGCCACTGTGGGCGGTGTAGGAGCAAATAGCGGATGGCCACGGCGAGGTAATGGTTGGGGTTTATCAACCCGGCAAGGGGAGTGACGATCCCGTGCCGGTCGGAGTCGGGATCGTTGGCAAAAGCCACCTGGTACTGATTTTTTAACCCCACGAGCCTGGCCATCGCATACGGACTGGAGCAATCCATGCGGATCCTACCGTCGTGATCCACGGTCATGAACGAGAAGGTCGGGTCAATGGTTGGATTGACGACCGTGACACCCAATCCGTAAATCGCATTGATCGGCTCCCAATACCCGCGGGAGGCTCCCCCTAGAGGGTCCACCCCCAGCGTGAGACGAGCGCCGCGAATGGCGTCGATGTCCACGACATGGTTGAGATCGCGAACGTAGGGCAAGACGAAATCTTCTTGGCGGGTGCTGGCGGCGCGGATGGCCTGGTTGAATGGAATGCGCTTTACCTCTCGATTCCCGGCACGCAACAACTGGTTGGCTCGGTCCTGGACCCAGCCTGTCACATTCGTGTTGGCGGGGCCGCCGTTGGGCGGGTTGTACTTGAAGCCTCCATCCTCGGGTGGGTTGTGGGAGGGGGTGATGACGATGCCGTCCGCGAGATGTTGTCTGCGCTTGCGGTTATAAACGAGAATCGCTCGCGAAATGACGGGGGTCGGGGTTACGCCGTCCCCCTCCTGGATGACGGTCAGCATCCCATTCGCCGCCAACACTTCAAGAGCAGTACGCTGTGCAGGCGTGGAAACCGCGTGGGTGTCTTTTCCCATGTAAAGCGGCCCGTCTGTGCCTTGCTCTCGCCGGTAGTCGCAGATGGCCTGCGTTATCGCCAAGATATGCGCTTCCGTGAAAGTGCCCTGAAAAGGAGAGCCGCGGTGTCCGCTGGTGCCGAAGCTTACGAGCTGGCTGCTATCGCCGAGGTCGGGCTTGCGCTCGAAGTACTCTCGTTCCAAGCGGGCCACGTCCATCAGCATTTCTCGCGGTGCAGGTTTTCCGGCGAGGGGCGAAACGGACGGTTCACCAGCGGTAGTTGCCGGTACCTCTAAGGTATGGGACATGGTTGTACCTTCCCGATCTCCGCGGCATATTCGCGAATCGTGCGAGCACTGGAAAATTTCCCCGAACTCGTGCGTTTCCCGTCCCGACAAAGCGAAGCGCCTCGAATCCGTGCCGTTGGAGGGCTTGCTCGTCATGGGAACGATGGATCCTTCTGAGAATGGTTTCAAAAATGGTAATATTCGACATCGGAAAAATCCAGGTCCCCCGCAACCATTCTGAGACTCGGGCCGCCAGGTGATGATCGTCCTTTAAGGACCGGATCACGATCAGCCCGGCATCACGGCGGGTTCGGTTCGCACCTTGACTGGCGGAGAACATCTACTAGAATGTCCTTCTGGGGAGAAAATCTTTATGCATGAAACGGTGAAAGCGGCAATCTTGGGGGAAAGGGACGTTGCCCAGGTCAAAATCGAAGGAAAGTATCTCCGAATGTTCTGCGAGTTGACCGAGATTGGGTTCACGGCGACAGTGTACGATGTGGGATTAGACCAGAAAGTCATGGACGAAATCGCCGACAGCTTTGAAGACGGGAGGCAGAAGTGTGAAGAATGCCTAAGAAGCTATCTGAACGGAATCGTTCCGCAGATTCATTGGATTCACTATCCTGCGCCTTCTTCTTAGAAAGATTCCGAAGAGAGACTCAAGACGTTCGCCGGCGAACGACCTGGGGACAACTCGGTCGAAGTGCTCCTCGGCGCTGTCGTGAACGAGACGCTCTCTGCCGCTTTAGCCGACAAGCATTCCCGTGTGCGAACTCGTTCAAGAAAACTTTGTAATCCCTTCCCCTCCTTCTGAGCCATGAACTCCATGGGATTGCTACTGTTCGATGATGTGCGCGGAAGGAAAATGATATCGGGGATAGGTGCTTTCCGCAATGACTGAAGGTTCGGGCTAGCAATACCCTTCCGAGACCTGGCACCAGGGGGTTCTGCAAGGTGCGAGAATCATAGTCTAAAAAAATGTTGGCAGCGAGGGGGACACTGCTTCGAATATTCTCTATATTTCCACAGTGATGGTCCGAGGCTGGGCTTATGCTATTAGGAGCAACCGCTTAGGCAGAACTCTCGCTGCCGGGAACCAAGTGGCTGGGAGATGATAATTCATGTCCTAGGGTTGCCGCTGTGCCGCAGAGCGGAGGTTGAGACCCGCCGGTCGGACGTCTGACTCGGTTTGCTGCTGTCGCGGCGGTGATCGCTGTTGGTATTGTTGTCGTGATTGCCGAGCCCGCAGGTCGGCTAGTTTGACATTTGGATGACGGCTGTCATCGTGATCGTGATTCGAACGGCTGTGGTTTTTCCCCGGCTCGCGAGGATTTTCCGTCACATGCAAGGTGGTTTTCGACAAAGCGAGGGTTATCCACCTCCCAACATGTAGCACTATAAGGTGAGCACGTGAAAGAGCCGTCGCCCTGAATCGTAAGGATTGAATTGTATTCATCTACTGGGACCATTTGCCCCTGAACGCCGTTCTGGCCTAGCTTATCTAGAGGAGTGTTTTATGAGTACCATCGAATCCAGCATCCCCGCCGAAATCCAAGAACTTACGCCTTACGCTCCTACTCGATCGACGATTACTGCGAAGCCGCTCAGTGCCGAAGAATTGCGCACCACGGAAATTTACTGGAGAGCTTGCAATTACCTCAGCCTAGGCATGATCTACCTCCTCGACAATCCGCTGTTGACGGAGCCGCTACGGCCGGAGCAGATCAAGAGCCGCTTGCTCGGGCATTGGGGATCGAGTCCGGGATTGTCCTTCATCTACACTCATTTGAACCGGGTGATCAAGAAGTACGATCTCGATATGATTTTCCTCGCAGGCCCCGGGCATGGCGCCCCTGGAGTGCTCGGTCCGGTGTACCTCGAAGGCACCTACTCTGAGATTTATCCGGAAAAAAGTCAAGACTTCGAAGGCTTGCTCGCTTTTTTCAAAGAGTTTTCGTTTCCAGGCGGAATCGGCAGTCACTGCACTCCCGAGACACCGGGATCGATTCACGAAGGCGGAGAACTCGGATATGTGCTTTCTCATGCTTGCGGGGCCGCATTCGATAATCCGGAACTGATCGTAGCCGCAGTGGTGGGCGACGGCGAATCTGAGACTGGGCCTCTGGCCACTTCCTGGCATATCAATAAGTTTCTGAGCCCTGTGCGGGATGGCATGGTTCTGCCCATTCTTCACCTCAACGGCTATAAGATCGATAATCCGACCTTGCTGGCGCGGATCTCGCACGAGGAATTGGAGAGCCTGCTCCGCGGTTACGGCTGGGTGCCGTATTTCGTGGAGGGTTCTGATACCGATACCATGCATCAGGCTATGGCGGCCACTATGGAGCATTGCGTTCTCGAGATTCGCGAGCACCAGCAGGCCGCCCGCAAGCACGGCGTGTCCCGCCGGCCGCGGTGGCCCATGATCGTGTTGCGCTCACCGAAAGGCTGGACAGCACCGCGAGAGGTGGAAGGCCACTTTCTCGAGGGCTTCTGGCGTGCCCATCAGGTACCCCTGCCCAATGTGAAAAGAGATGCTGAACAACTCCGACTTCTCGAGACCTGGATGCGCTCACAGAAACCCGAGTCCTTGTTTGACGGTAGCGGCAAGTTGGTCCGCCTCTTCACCGACATGGCACCATCCGGCACGCGGCGGATGAGTGCCAATCCCCACGCAAATGGGGGACGCCTCAAGAAAGCTCTGCGTCTGCCCGACTTTCGCAATTACGCGTATCGATTCGAAAAACCGGGACAGACCCAAACCGAGAACACGCACCCGCTCGGTGTTTTCTTAGGTGACGTGATGAAGCTGAATATGAATAACTTCCGGGTTTTTGGTCCGGACGAGACGAGGTCGAACAAGCTCGACGGAATCTTCGCCGTCACTAAGAAATTCTGGCTTGAGGAATCCTTCCCGGAAGACAGCGACGGCGGGGACCTCGCTGACGATGGCCGAGTCCTCGAAATGCTGAGCGAACACACCATGGAGGGAATGCTCGAGGGATACCTCCTGACCGGACGACACGGCTTCTTGTCGTGCTACGAATCGTTTGTGCACATCATCGACTCAATGTTCAACCAACATGCTAAGTGGCTGGAGATGGCCAGCCGTCTCTCCTGGCGACAAGCCATCGCGTCGCTGAACCTTTTGATCACCTCCACGGTGTGGCGACAGGATCACAATGGTTTTACCCACCAGGACCCTGGGTTCCTCGATGTCGTGGTGAACAAAAGTGCCAAGGTCACGCGCATTTACCTTCCTCCTGATGTGAACTGCCTGCTCTCGGTTGCCGACCACTGCTTGCGCAGCCAAAATTACGTCAATGTGATCGTTTGTGACAAGCAAAAGCACCTGCAGTACCTGGACATGGAGAAGGCCATCATCCATTGCACCATGGGGATCGGTATCTGGGATTGGGCCAGCAACGATGAACCGGGCGAACCCGATGTTGTGATGGCGTCGGCAGGTGACATTCCGACGCAGGAGGCATTGGCCGCCACTTCCCTTCTGCGCAATGAGTTCCCTGATCTTAAGATTCGTTTCATCAATGTGGTTGACCTCTTCAAATTGCAACCCGACACAGAGCACCCGCATGGACTTCCCGACCGTGATTTCGATTCGCTCTTCACCGTCGACAAGCCGGTCATCTTCAACTTCCACGGCTATCCTCAGCTGATTCATCGGCTTGCCTATCGCCGCAAGAACCACGACAACATTCACGTGCGCGGATACAAAGAGAAAGGCAGTATCAACACTCCACTCGAGTTAGCCATCGAGAACAACATCGACCGATTTAGCCTCGCCATGGATGTCGTGGACCGGGTGCCGAGATTGCAGAAGATTGGTGGCCATGCCAAGGAGAGATTTTTGAACCAGCGAATTGATTGCCAGAACTACGCCCACCGCTACGGCATCGACAAGCCGGAAGTGGCTGATTGGGTGTGGCCCTATTAACTTCGGAGGTCCCGAAAGCAGCTGTCGTCCAGCGAAGCGCCGGTGTATCTGCTTCCCCCCTCAGTCTCCGGTCTCCGCGAGGCCCGGCGCTTCTTGCGGCTGTCTCAGCACTGCGTGTTTCTCGAAAGCTGGTGCCCGCCGGACAAAAACCTGCTCGCATCCCGCAGCGAATGGGTGGTCAGCGTGGAACAGTAGCAAGAACATCCGAACCATTTTGCAGCCAACCGCAGAACCCTCTTCCCGTTCAGCACACCAGAAGTCGCTCTGGTTGGTGCGCAGGATGCGAATTCAGTCGATGATGGGTTTGCCACGGGACATCGCGGTCCACCGTCCCTTTCTCGATCAACATCACGAACCAACGGCACGACCCTATTTATGACCCGGCAGCGGGGACCCACACATTATCGGGCGCCAGAAGCTCAGAATTTGAAAGCTCGGTTTCGATTTTGATGCGTTGGAACCCTGCCTTCTTTTGAGGCCCAGCTTCGAACACCACGTAATACTGGTTCGAGAGCATTCTCCCAAAGCTTTCTAAGTAAGGCTTAAAGCTGACGGGCTGGGAGGTTCCGAGAGAGAAGCATTCGCCCCCGGTTTCGTCGGCCAGCTTGCTAAGACCTGACAGGCCCATCTGCAGGTCCCAAGCGCTGCGGCCCGCTCGGCCC
>JASHSL010000435.1 GCA_030040855.1 Terriglobales bacterium | reverse complement strand
CGCCTCTTCCCAACCCCATCGCTCGGCAAAGCTCTCGACAATCTCCCGTTTGCGGGCGCAGGCCACTGTCGGTCGCAGTTCGTAAGGCAGGTCGAAGAAGCGACCGACCTGATGGAAGGCGTTCGAGTGAGCCCGCCCCATAAAGCCGCAGCCGATCATGGCTAGGTTTAGTTTTGGGATTGGCTTGGCCATCGTTTCCTTTCGGCTCGGACGAACAACGTCCCGCGTTCTCAACGCGCTAACACCTTGCGGAACGCCTGCAGGATGTCGTCTTCGTCATCCGGCGTAAGACAGGAGGGAATGGTCAGCAAAATGCTGCGCTCAAACAAACTGTCGGCGAACGGGCAGGTCCCCTTTGCGTATTGCACTTTGGAATCGCGGTTTTCCGCCAGACTCCAGGGAAATCCTCTCCTGTCGGTGCTGGTTTTCCGCACCAGGCTCACGATATTCGAGTAGATGTGCAAGCCCCAGTCGGTCATCACAACATTGGTGATGCCTTGGGAGGAGGTGGCAATTCCCTCCGCCCGCAGCGCCTGTTGGGTTTTCCGGGCTTCGCTCGGACGATCGAAGGTGAGAATCAGAAAGGCCCCCGTATCTCCGTCCCGATCGACGATGCGCCGCAAATGGACTTGCGGGAAGGCTTCGAGGGCGCGGCGAATGCGGTATTTGCTCTCTCGCATGTGACGGATAATCTCGGGCAGCTTTTCGAGCTGAACGCGCAAAATGGCGCCCCGTAGTTCGTCGAGCCGGCAGCCGCGACCCCAAAGGCAAAGATCGAGGTTGTCATAGATGGCCCGACCGGCTTCATCGCGCGCGTATCCGTTGTCATGCGCCGCGACCGCGCGTTGATACAAATGCTGATCGTTGGTCACCACGCAGCCACCCTCGCCGCTGCTCATGTTCTTGTTCATTTGAAAGCTGAAGATGGCCATGTCCCCGAGGCTACCCACCTTCTTGCCGCCGATACTGCCTCCGGCGCACTGCGCACAATCCTCAAGCAGAAACAATCGGCGTTGGCGGGCGATTTCAAGGAGCGCTGGAACGTTGGCGGGCGCTCCGCTCATATGCACGGCGATCATGCCGACAGTTCGTGGCGTAATGTGAGTTTCTACCTCGCGCGGGTCTAAGGTGAAGCTATCGTCGATGTCGGCCAGCACCGGAATCGCGCCCAGGTTGACCACAGCGGCCACGACCGCCACCCACAGATAGGCGGGCACAATCACTTCCTGTCCCGGTCCCACACCCAAGGCCGAAAGTGCCGTCTGCAGCGCGGCACTGCCGCTCGACACCGCGAGCGCGTGTTTCACCCCGATGAACTCGGCGAATTCCCTTTCGAAGGCCAACACCTCTGCCTGCAGATCGATACCGTAATAGCGAAACAGCGAGCGGCTTTTCAGCACTCGGACCACCGCCTCAATTTCCGCCTGGTCGAGGTAGTGCATGCCGGGAAACTCCAGCGGCAGGGGCGTGGTTCGAACCGGCGCGCCTCCCTCGAGCGCCAACGGCTCAACTTCGAGAGTGTCCGGCTTAGGGTCTGTTTTCACGTCAGCTCCTCTCGGTCTTTGCCTCCGACGTCGCCCGCGTGCACCGCGTCCGGCGCAGCCGGAGTCCCTGCAGGCTCCAGCGCTGTGCTCCGGAACCATACCGCGGCCCGCCAGCGAAAGTAACCGCTTCTTATTCCCTGCCGGCAAGCGTGCCGTCGGGGAGCACTTTGTGGCATCCTTCGGCTTCCGACTGTGTGCCGGTGCGGTCAGGACGACCGCCTGCGTGCCATCTGCCTGATGCCAGGGTCGCGCGCGATCGTAGGCAATAAACGCGTTTAGTAGTCCCGTTTATACGCCGAAGCCGACCGTTGTCAAGTTTTTTCTCCTGAGCAGCGGAGAACGAGCCTCCCGGCTCGTGAACCAATTTCCCCTGGCTCCGTCTGCCATCCACGTGCCTGGCCCCGGCGCGACCCTGGTCTCCTCGGGACGGGAGGTTTCCGCTAGGAGCGGCGGGAGATAGAATCGATAGCGGCCGAGACGGGCAAGCAGAACTTCTGCTTGCCTGCGTCTCGGCCCACCGGTCTCGGGAAGGTCCTCATGCCGCTCGTTCTCAAGTTCCTGCCGCTCACCTTCAGTGCTCTGTTGCCCGTACTCAATCCGATTGGCTCGGCCCTGGTTTTCCTGGCTTTGGTCGATAGCGCGCCTGGGGAAGTGGTTCGGCATCTTGCGCGCAAGATTGCTTTCGCCACGGCCCTGTTTCTGTTCACCATCGATGTGGCGGGAGCGGCCATTCTCGGTTTCTTCGGTATCTCCTTGCCCGTGGTTCAGTTGGCCGGAGGCCTTGTCTTGGCGGCGATGGGTTGGGGCCTGCTGAATCAAGCCGAGGTGGCAGAAAAGCGTGAGGTCTCGACTCCAGTACCCGATGTCCACTCTCTGGGGGAACAAGTATTTTATCCCTTCACTTTTCCGGTGACCGCCGGACCCGGCTGCCTCGTGGTCACGCTGACCTTGAGCGCCCATGCTTCGCAGAAGAGCTTCGTGGAACAAGTCTGGTCTCATGTCGGAATTCTCTGCGGCATCGTCCTGATCAGCGTCACGGTGTATGTCAGCTATGCCTATGCCCCGAAGCTTACGAGCAAGGTTTCCCGCCAGACCGTTCACGGAGTTTTGCGCGTGATTGCCTTCATTCTCCTCTGTATTGGGGTGCAGATCGCGTCGAATGGTCTTCAGGCCCTGGTCAAGGAAATGGGGAAATCCTGAGGCCGGCGCACCAGCGCCGTCGTCCCCGCTCGGGATCGGGCGAATCACGAATGGCGCGCTTTGGCCGTTCTCTCGGCGTGCAGCCCCTGTAAAGCGCGCACTTTGATCTCCCCTCGCTGCAAGGCAGCGATGCCTTCGGCGGCGGCGCGCGCTGCCGACAGGGTCGTGATGGTGGGAATGTGGGAGTTCACCGCGGCGCGCCGGATGGCCTGCTCGTCAAACCAGGGCTCGAGGCCATGCGGCGTATTGATGATGAGATGAATGCTATCGCCCTTGATGAGATCGACGACGTTCGGCCGGCCCTCCTTCACCTTGTACACCCGCTCCACCGCCATGCCGGCACTCTCGAGCACATCGGCGGTACCGGCCGTGGCCACCAGCTTAAACCCCATGTGTGCGAATTTGCGCGCCACCGCGGCGACTTGGGGCTTGTCCTGGTCGGTGACGCTGACGAAAACCGTACCTTTCGTGGGCAGTTTCTGTCCGGCGGCGGTCTGCGCCTTCGCAAACGCCTCGCCGAAATTGTCGGCGACTCCCATCACCTCTCCCGTCGACTTCATTTCCGGACCGAGGACCGTATCCACGCCGGGGAACTTATTCCAGGGAAAAACCGGGGATTTGACGTAGTAGCAGCGTCCGGTATCGAGATCGCGACGGCGCTCGATGAACTCGGGCAAAAACTCCCGCAGCTTGCGTCCCGTCATGAGCCGCGCCGCAATCTTTGCCATGGGGACGCCGGTGGCTTTCGAAACAAAGGGAACGGTTCGCGAGGCGCGAGGGTTCACCTCGAGCACGTAGACCTTGCCGCCGTGCACTCCGTTGCCCGACTTCCCATTGCCGCGGGGGATGGCGAACTGAATGTTCATCAAGCCCACGACCTTCAGGGCGCGCGCCAACCTGAAGGTATAGTCCCGCATTCGGTCGAGCAGGGCTTCGGGGATATCCACGGCCGGGAGCACGCAGGAGGAATCGCCGGAGTGAATGCCGGCCTCTTCGATATGCTGCATGATTCCCCCGATGACCACATCTTCCCCGTCGGAAAGTGCATCCACATCGACTTCGATGGCGTCTTCGAGGAAGTGATCGATCAGAATCGGCCGATCCTGGGAGTACTCGACCGCTTCTTTCATATAGCGCACGACGCTTTCCTCATCGTAGGCAATCACCATCGCCCGCCCGCCGAGCACGTACGATGGCCGCACCAGCACGGGATAGCCCACGCGCGCCGTGCCTGCCAGGGCCTCCTCGATCGACGCGGCCATGGCGCCGGGGGGTTGTGGAATTTCGAGCTCCTCAAGAAGCCGGTTGAAGCGTTTGCGGTCCTCCGCTAGATCGATCGATTCGGGGGAGGTCCCGATGATGTGTACCCCCGCCGCCTTGAGGGGCAGCGCCAGGTTCAGAGGCGTTTGACCGCCGAACTGGACGATGACTCCAACCGGGGCGTTCGCCGAAGCCTCGTGCTCGCACACGGCGAGCACATCCTCGAGGGTGAGCGGCTCGAAATACAGGCGGTCGCTGGTGTCATAGTCGGTCGAGACGGTCTCGGGATTGCAGTTGACCATGATCGTCTCATAACCGTCATCGCGCAGGGCAAAGGCAGCATGGCAGCAACAGTAATCGAATTCGATTCCCTGCCCGATGCGGTTGGGACCGCTGCCCAGAATGATCACCTTTTTTTTCTCGGTGGGAGCAGCCTCGTCCTCTTCTTCGTAGGTCGAGTACAAATAGGGGGTGAAGCTCTCGAATTCGGCCGCGCAGGTGTCCACTCGTTTGTAGACGGGCTGTACCCCGTGTTGCTTGCGCAGATGCCGGACCTTTTCCTGACCCCGCAGCCGCCAGGCGCCGGCAAGTCTGCCATCGGAAAAACCGTGGCGCTTGACTTCCCGCAAGACCTCGAGAGGAATCGATTCCATGGGATGCTTTTCGAGCTCGAGCTGAAGGTCGTTGATTTCCTTGAGCTGGTACAGGAACCAGGGGTCGATCGAAGTCATCTTGGCCAGCTGCTTGACGGTATGGCCCTGCCGCAAGGCGTACTGCAGGTACGCCAGTCGTTCGGGGTGAGGGGTGACCAGCCGCTGGGTAAGAATCTTGGGTTCGATCTTCTGTCCGCCCACCCGCTTGCCGGTATCGAGCGCCCGGATACCCTTCATGAGCGCTTCTTTGAACGTGCGGCCGATGGCCATGACTTCCCCGACCGATTTCATCTGCGGCCCGAGGTTCTCGTCCGCTCCGGGGAATTTCTCGAATTGCCACTTGGGAATCTTGACCACGACATAGTCGAGGGTGGGCTCAAAGCAGGCCGGTGTTTTGCGGGTGATATCGTTCGGAATCTCATCGAGGGTATAGCCCACTGCCAGCTTGGCGGCGATTTTAGCGATGGGGAAGCCTGTGGCCTTCGAGGCGAGGGCGGAGGAGCGCGAAACGCGGGGATTCATCTCAATTACGACCATGCGCCCGGTGGTCGGGCTTACGGCGAATTGAATGTTCGAGCCTCCCGTCTCCACCCCGATCTCGCGGATAACGGCGAGGGCTGCGTCGCGCATGGCCTGGTATTCGCGGTCACTGAGGGGTTGCGCCGGGGCCACAGTGATCGAATCACCGGTATGCACTCCCATGGGATCGAAGTTCTCGATGGAGCAGACGACGATCACATTGTTTTTGAGATCCCGCATCACCTCGAGCTCGTATTCTTTCCAGCCCAGCACCGACTCTTCAATCAGGACCTCGTGCACGGGAGAAAAATCCAGGCCGCGGTTCAACACCTCCATCAGTTCCTCGCGGTTGTAAGCAATGCCACCCCCAGAGCCGCCTAGGGTGAACGAGGGGCGCACGATGACCGGGAAACCGATCTTGCCGGCGAATTCAAGGCCGTCTTTGAGATTATTGACCAGCGCGGACTTAGGCACGTCGAGGCCGATCTTCTGCATGGCATCTTTGAAGAACAACCGGTCTTCGGCCTTCTTGATGGCGGCAATGTTCGCGCCGATGAGGTGAACATCGTAATTTTCGAGAATTCCGCCGTCGGAAAGTTCCACCGCCAGATTGAGGGCGGTCTGCCCGCCCACCGTTGGCAGGAGAGCAAAACCCGCGCTCGGCGACAGCTGGCGCTCGAGGCGAATGATTTCTTCCAGATATTCACAGGTCAGTGGCTCGATGTAGGTGCGCTCGGCTGATTCCGGGTCGGTCATGATGGTGGCCGGGTTCGAGTTCGCCAACACCACTTCGAAACCCTCCGATTTCAGCGCCTTGCAAGCCTGGGTACCGGAGTAGTCGAATTCCGCCGATTGGCCGATGACGATCGGGCCAGAGCCGAGGATCAGGATCTTGGAAATGTCCTTGCGTTTGGGCATGGTCTGTCGAGTCTAGTTCGGTCCTCTTCGCCTGCTGCCGAGCCCTGCCGGCCAGATGCCGTGGCAAAGCTGCTCCGGGTAGCAAGTATCTTCACCGCTTCCACTCCTCCATCATCTCGGTAAACTCGCGGAACAGATAATGCGAATCATGGGGGCCGGGAGAGGCCTCCGGGTGATACTGCACGCTAAACAGCGGCAAATTGCGATGGCGCATGCCTTCGAGTGTGTTGTCGTTGAGGTTGATATGGGTGAGCTCGACTTCGCTTTCCGGGAGCGAGTCCGGATCGACAGCGAAGTTATGGTTGTGGGCCGTGATTTCGACTTTGCCGCTCGTCAACTGCTGGACCGGATGGTTGGCGCCATGATGGCCGAACTTCAACTTGTAGGTCTTGCCGCCGAGCGCGATGGCTGTCAGCTGGTGGCCCAGACAAATGCCGAAGATGGGCTGGCGGCCCAGCAAGCGGCGAATGTTATCCACCGCATAGGTGCACGGTTCAGGATCCCCCGGGCCGTTCGACAAAAACACACCGTCGGGCTTCAGAGCTAATACATCTTCCGCCGGCGTCTGGGCCGGCACGACGGTGACCTTGCAACCTTCCCCGCGCAGCTTGCGGAGAATATTTTGTTTGATGCCGTAGTCGTAAGCCACCACGGCAAAGCGTGGCGGCTGGTCTTTCACCCCCACGACGGCCACCGGCTCGTGGGGTCGCTCTCCGACGTCCCAAACATAGGGGTGCTTCGTGGTCACGATCTTGGCCAGATCGGTTCCGTCCATCTTCGGAATGGAACGAGCCTTGGCCACTAGCTTTGGGGCTTCGGTCTCCAAGGTTGAGATCACGCCGCGCATCACCCCGTGATCGCGCAGGTGACGTACCAGAGCCCGGGTGTCAATCTCGGCGAGCACCGGGATCTTGAATTGTTCGAGGTACTCTTCAGCAACCTGCTGCGATCGCCAATTCGAGCTCACGCGCGAGAACTCACGCACAATCAGCCCTTCGATATAGGGATGGGTGGCTTCGCTGTCATCCGCATTGGTACCGTAGTTTCCGATTTCGGGGTTGGTCAGAACGACAATTTGCCCGGCATAGGAAGGATCGGTGAAAATTTCCTGGTAGCCGGTAAGGGCAGTGTTAAAAACTACTTCCCCGTAGCACTCGCCCTTTGCTCCGTAGGCTTTGCCTGAGAAGACCCGACCGTCTTCCAGTGCAAGGATTGCCTGCATTCTGTCTCCGGCAGTGGATTTTTATAAATAGTAGCAGGGGAGACTCGAATCGAAAAGAAATTCGTCGGCAGGTTCGGGAATGGAGGAGGGTTGAGCTGATGGCGACGGCAGACATAGAAGCGATCGCGCACGAACTGATGACGGCCTATGCGACCGGCAAGATGATCTCTCAACTTCCTTCGTCGCGGCCAGGTTTTGACCTGCATGCCGCCTACCAGGTCGAAGCCATGCTGAAGAACTGGAGGGAGTCGGCTGGACACCGTGCTGTCGGCTGCAAGGTTGGATATGCCAACAAAGCGCTGTGGCGCATCCTGAAACTGGAGACCGTGGTTTGGGCCCACATGTATGACGATACCGTGCATCAGAGCACCGACAACTCGGCGCAGCTTTCCCTGACCCATGCCCGCTCGCTCAAAATCGAGCCCGAGATTGTTTTTGGCATGAAGAAGGCGCTGACTTCCCCGGGGCTCGATGCGGCGTCTGCGCTCGCGACCAGCGAATGGTTGGCCGTTGGACTAGAAATCATCGATTGTCCTTTTCCCGGATGGCAGTTTCAGCCGAGTGATTTCGTCGCCTCGTTCGGGCTGCATGCCGGCCTGGTGATCGGCGCGCGGGTGTCGCTCGAATCCGCTAAGATTCCTCGGTTCATCGATGAACTGGCCAGTTGCAAAATCCGCATCCTCCGAAACGGCGAACTGGTCGAAGAGGGATCGGGCAAGAACGCCTTGCGTAGCCCCGCCTTGTGCTTGGCGGAACTTGGGAAAGCGATCGCCAAGCGTTATCCGGATGAGCTTTGGAAGGGCCGCGAGATTGTCAGCACGGGTACCCTTACCGCCGGACATCGAACCGAGCCCGGCGATCATTGGAAGGTGGAGGTAGAAGGTTTAGCTCTCCCGCCCTTGAAGTTAGAGTTAGCTTAAAGCGAGAGAGGAGGAAACCCGTGCTGCTTGGACTTAGCGCAGGCGGCCCATTTTATCGACTGGCCAATAACCGAACACGGCTTTCCCGTAAATATAACGCTCGTTGACCGGACCAAAATCGCGGCTATCGTTCGAGAGCGTGCGATGATCGCCCAACACAAAATAACAATCCGGCGGCACAACGATCTCCTGGTAGGAACGCTGGTCCTCATAGGCGCGGGGTACGTAATCCTCATCCAGCAGTCCACCGTTGACATAGACCCGTCCGGCATCGATTGCGACACGATCGCCGGCGAGTCCCACGACGCGCTTGATGAAGCTTTTCGTGGGATCGCGTGGATAACGGAAGACCACAATGTCTCCTCGCCGGATCGGCTCCAACCGATACACAAATTTATTGACGAAGATGCGTTCCTGGTCCTCGAGGGAAGGCATCATGCTCGTGCCCTCAACTTTGACCGGCTGATAGAGGAAGATAATGATGAAACAGGAGATGGCCAGCGAGATAATGAGATCCCGCAGCCAGACCGAGAGCATCATGCCTCGCGGGCGTAGAGGAGGAGCAGCCGTGTCGGCCGAAATTGCCCTCGCGGAGGCTCCGGTGGTCTGCTTGAGCATGTCCTCTGTCATTATACGGATGAACGCGGGGAGGTCCAATTGTTGTCTGGCCAACATCGATCAGACGCCCGCCCATGGGGTGGCCACGGATTGATTGGCACCGGTAATGGGTGGCCGCGAAGAGGAATCAGGTAAAATAATCAGCCTGAGGTTTGTCTTATGCTCAAACGTGGCTGTTGGCTGGCCGTAGTTTTTGTGGTTACTCTTTTCCTATCGGCTCCTTGGGCGACCTCCCAGCCGGGGGGCGGGATTCCGGCTTACCATGCCAGCCCACCCCCGAAGAGTAGTAAGCTTCCCCCCATTCTGACGACCGACCAGCTCTGGGGCGACGATGCTCAAAATCCTTATCAAACCCATGCCTATGAGTTAGCTGCCAAGATTCCGGCGGTGATTTATCAGCAGCCTTGTTATTGCTATTGCGACCGAATGGGGCACAAAAGCCTGCATAGTTGCTTCGAAACTACCCACGGAGCTCGATGTGACATCTGCTTGAAAGAACTGTACTATTCTTACGCGGAGCGCAAGAAAGGCAAGAGTGCAGCCGAGATTCGTAAGGCAATCGTTGCTGGTGCATGGCGGGGCGTTGACCTTGAGTCCGCCTCGGCCGCAAATTGAGGAGCAGCTCCTCGGTGCCGGGCGAATTGGATGTGCATTCGCCAGCCGAAGTTGTTTTCCATAGGAGGGTTTTTTAGCGCCTGTTATAGTGCGCCCAACTTTTCCCATTCGAGGGAAAATGTTAGCCTCGTCCTGGCCTACTTTATTTCGCTTAAGTTACATATAATACGATAGTTAATTCACTTTCAGAAAGAATTGAAGCGATGGCGCAGAAGATCTCACCGAAAAAGGTTCTGAGCGAAGATCCACGTTTTGCACAAGCTGTGCAAAACTATGAGGCGGGCTTGCGGGCCATGCAGGAGCACAAGTTCGACCGGGCGAAAGGGTACCTGCAAAAGGTGGCGGCGGGTCCAAGCAAGGAACTTGCGGATCGCGCCAATGTTCATCTCAAAGCCTGCAGTCAGCAGATGGAAGCGGTCACGACGCAATTTAAGTCCCCGGAGGAACACTACGACTACGCCGTGTCTCTTATGAATAGCGGGGATTACGTGAGCGCTCGCGAGCATTTGGAGAAGCTGAGCAAGCAGGCACCCAAGGCTGACTATGTCGCCTACGGGCTGGCGGCGCTCGACTGCCTGACCGGCCATGTGGAGGATTCCCTGCGGCATTTGAGCGAGGCCATTCAGCTCAATCCCACGCTGCGCTTTCAGGCCCGTAACGACAGTGATTTTCAGAACTTGAGTGAAGATCCTCGCTTTACCGAGCTGTTGTACCCGGATCCCTCCGCCGAACTACCGCCCTCGCCAGCGTTCAGTGAGGAACGCTGAACAGTCCTATGGGCTCCGAGCTGCACCCTCCCCGCCGTCGCTCCGGCAATCACGCGCGGCGTCGTTTGCGGGTGGTTGCCATAGGTGGGGGTACGGGTTTGTCCACGTTGTTGAAAGGGCTCAAGCGCTATACCGCCATTCCCGGCGATGAGTGTTCCACCCGCTCGCCCCAAGCCGTCATCGCCAGCCTCTCGGCCGTGGTCACGGTCACCGACGACGGGGGCTCCAGTGGCCGGCTGCGCAAGGAGCTCAATATGCTGCCCCCGGGGGACATTCGCAATTGCATCGTGGCTCTTTCCGAGGACGAAGCTCTGTTATCGAAGTTGTTTCGCCATCGTTTTGAGAAGGGGTCCGGACTTGAGGGTCACAGTTTCGGCAATCTTTTCCTCGCGGCCCTGAGCTCGATGACCAAAGACTTCGGCGAAGCGGTTCGTCTGTCTTCGGAGATACTGGCCACCCGAGGGCACATCTATCCTGCGACGACGGCCGATGTTGAACTGGAGGCTCTGCTCGAAGATGGAAGTCGCATCCGCGGAGAAACCAGAATCACGGCGAGCAAAAACCGCATCCGGGAGCTGTTTCTGGTGCCACCCGATGCGGAGCCGCTGCCGCAGACCGTGGAGGCCATTGCCCAGGCCGATGTGATCAGCCTGGGCCCCGGGTCGTTATTTACCAGCCTGATTCCAAATTTGCTGGTGAAGGGTATCCCTCGGGCCATCGCTGCCTCTCCGGCGGTGAAGGTTTTCGTCTGCAACCTCATGACCCAGGCGAACGAAAGCCTGGGGCGTACCGCGGCCGATCACATTCGCGCGCTGAACGCCCATGCGGGGGGACGGATTTTCGACTACGCACTCCTCAATGACCAGCCGGTCTCCGAGGAGTTGAAGGCTAAGTATGCCGGCGAGGGTGCAGCTCCGGTGGTGGCGGACTGCGAAGCGATTCAGGCGCTGGGAGTGGTGCCGGTGCTCGGCAATTATCTGGAAGAGGGGGAAGTGGCCCGCCACGCCACCGACCGGATCGCGGGCGATCTGCTGAAACTGGTTGCGGAGGCGGAGACTCGTACTTCGACCTCTTCTCCCCGATCCAGCACGCTGGCGCAATCGTGACCTCGAGGTGGAGGTACGCCGCGGCGCCGAACCGCAGCAACCGGTCCCGATGTTCCACCACAATGGTCTGCAGCTTGGCATCAGCCAGGAGTTTTTGTCGGGGTTGCGGTGAAGCGGGCGATGGCAGCCGCCATTCGCGCCGGTAAACCGATCGTGGAGGAACGCCTGGAGTTTTCTAAGAAGAAAGCCGCTCTCGAAGCAGAAGGAAGCCAGCCAGCCCGCATGTTATCCAGCTTTGCCTACCGGCGAATGATCCAGTATGTGAAGGCAGCGGCCTTTCGCGCGGGGGTCGAAGTCATTGAGGTTAACCCCGCGTATACCTCCACGATGGGAGCCGTCAACTACGCGGCGCGTTACTATGGCATAAGCATTCATCAGGGCGCGGCGATAGCCATCGCCCGGAGAGGTTTGGGTCTGTCGGAGCGTCCGGCCCAGCGGGTCACGCAAGTGCCGACCCGCGACCACGGTCATGTCACCGTGCCTCTACCCGCGAGGAATCGGGGTGAGCATGAGTGGTCGTTCTGGAGGGGGTCTCGCGGCAGATGCTAGCGACGCTTGCAGCGTAGGTTCAGCCGCTTCCCAAAACATCGGGAAGCACACCAGTGTCTTTGTCTACGCAGGCCTGCGGCCCAGGTTGCCAGACACTGGGTGCTAGCTGAACCTTGCTGGGGAGATTCCAGCATGCGAACGTTCGTTTTCAAAACCGTTGGGAAAACGCATTTTGGCATAAAATGTCACGGTTTCTAGGAACGGTATATTGACTGAAATGGGGAAATCGAAGAAGTCCTCGGGGAAAAGCGTGTCGAGTCCTCGAGCCCACGCCGTGCAAGGGAAGGGTAAGAGGCCGAGCCCTCGCGGGGTTGCCGGGCACGATGGACGGACCGCGATTGCCATTATGGCCGCCGGCAAAGGTACCCGGCTGAAATCAAAGCATCCAAAAGTGTTGCACGAGGTCGGAGGCCAGCCTCTGCTGCAGCATGTCGTGCGAGCTGCGACCCAGGTGGTGCCGGTCCACGATGTCTATGCGATCATTGGCCATGAGGCGGATCGCGTCCGGCAATCGGTCGCCCACAGCGGAATTCATTTCCTGCTGCAGCCGGAACAACGCGGAACCGGGCACGCGCTGATGGTCGCCCGCGAAGCTTTGCAAGCCTACGATCAGGTGGTGGTGCTCTCCGGCGACGCTCCCCTCATCACTCCCGAGACCATCAGCCTGCTTTCCGAGTTTCATCGCTCACACCAACCCGCCATGACCATTCTCACGGCAGTCTTTGAGGATCCGACCGGCTATGGACGAGTGATCCGCAAGACAGACGGAGGCGACGAGGTAGACGCTGTGGTCGAGGAAAAGTCGGCCACAGCCGAGCAGAAGAAGATCACCGAGATCAACTCCGGGTTCTACGCTTTTTCCGTGCGGGCTCTCTATCGCTATATCGACCGGCTGAGCACCGGCAACCCGCATGGTGAGTTCTATCTCACGGATATGGCGGCGATTTTCCGCCAAGCCAAAGAGCGCGTGCTTGCCCTAAAGGCGCGCAACCCGTATGAAATCCTCGGAGGCAACACCCGCGCCGAGCTGGCAGACATTGATCAACGCATGCGTCTAGCCAAGTGTCAAGCATTGATGGCGCAGGGGGTGACCATTTTCCATCCCCAGGCCGCGATCATCGATCCCGAGGTTGAAGTCGGCCCGGATACGGTGGTCGAGCCTTTCGTTGAACTCCTGGGGAACACGCGCATCGGCAGCGATTGCCGGATCAGCTCTCATTGCGTGGTTCGCAATTCGATCATCGGCGATGGGACCCTCCTGCGTCCCGGTTGCGTCCTCGAGGAGGCCCGAGTCAGCGCTCGGGCTACCTTGGGCCCTTATTCCCATCTTCGTCCCGGCAGTGAGATCGGCGAAGGGGCGCACGTTGGAAACTTTGTGGAGACCAAGAAGGTTCGCCTGGGGAAAGGCTCGAAAGCGAACCATCTGACCTACCTCGGCGACGCGGAAATCGGCGACGGCGTGAACATCGGGGCGGGAACCATTACCTGCAACTACGACGGGATCCACAAGCACACCACGGTGATCGAGGACGGCGTGTTTGTCGGCAGCGACGCGACCTTGGTTGCGCCCGTGCACCTGGGCAAAGGCGCGTATGTGGGGGCTGCCTCCTGTATCACCGAAGATGTGCCGGCCGAGGCACTGGCCATTGCCCGCGGCCGGCAGATGGTGAAAGAGGGCTGGGCTCGACAGAAGCGCGAGAGTCAGAGAGATCGAGAAAAAGAGGGTCGCTGACAACTACGCCTGGGCTCCACGGTTCAGCGCTTCGAGGGCGTGATCGAGCGTATCGAAGATCAGGAAAAGGGAGTCGGTGCGGGTGATTTCAAACAGCCTCAAGACGCGCTCATTCACCCCAGTAAGCGCCACCCGGCGTCCCACCTTCTGCAGGGAAATATAGACACTCACGAGAGAACCCAACCCCGAGGAGTCCATGTAGGGAACTCCGGTCAAATCGAGAATAACCGTGCCGGCCTTTTCCTCCCGGCGAATGGCATTCTGGAAAAGCCCGGCATTTTCGAACGTCAACGGGCCGTGCAAGCAGACCACCCCCGAAATCTTCTCCAGCCGTTCAATGGTGAGGGGATGGACTGTCATCGGCCCTGTCTTAACCCGTGGGTCTCATGCATGCCTAGGAATCGGGGACGCGGCCGATCGCGTCTGACCAAAGCTAAGCGGAAGATGCCAAGGATCCCGCCCTAACAGCCAGCTATTCCAACCGACCTGGTTTCACTGGAGGGCAGCGTAGCTTGAGCACGCTTCCTCGGTGGTCGCGGGTGGTCCGCTCAGCGACGGAGTGCTGCGAATCACCGCGTCCGCGTTCGAGCAAAAGCCCCGCACCCCGGTTTGATTGTAGGCCGCGGGAGCTCCGCCAACCGTATAAGCCAGGTTCATCCCATTGGCGCTGACCACTCCCATCCCGAAATAGTATCCGTTCTTGGCGCTGCCCGGGGTCGTGGCCTGTGATAACGACCAATCCATCAAGCATGCGTTGGTCGAAGATGGGGTCGTGCAGGTGGGTCCGGCCGGTCCCAGCGCAGCAAGGCTGGCCGCATAACCCACGTTAGAGTAGGTGGCCTGATAGGTGATCTGGGTGGTGTTGATGGTGCGAATCGACTGGACCGCGGACGATTCATTGGCGGCAATCTTGGCCCGCAGCAAGTTCGGAATGGCGATCGCGGCGATGATGAGAATGATAGCTACTACGATCAGTAGCTCAATGAGAGAAAAGCCCTTCGCTTTGCCCATAAAGTCCCCTAATTGCAGACTGCTTCGGCTGTGGAACGCAGCCAGCGACCGGACTTGCGTTTCCCAACCGCGAACGCCGCCTAGTTTACTCGATCGAGAGCCGAAAAGCACCGCCTGGAGGTGAATTTTCCCCAGTTTTTGCCGAGTTTGGGCCTGGGCGGAGAACCTACCGAGGCGAACTCCTCTGGTAGGAAGTCCCTATTTCTTGCTTTGTCGCATACGGACCTCAAAACTGACCACCCCGTTGAAGTTCCGAATGCCTACGATCGAGAGATTGTGGGAGAAGTTGTATTCACCCTGGATGATCTGTTGCGAGGTCTGGGCCACGTTGGTGGTGTAGGTGAGCGTGACATTGTTCTTCACCTGCTGTTCGATGGTCACGGCTGGAAGCTGCGAGGTCTGGGTGGGTGTGGTTTCCTCGTTGAGGCCCCGAGGATCGATCTTGATGTGACTGATGCCGAATATGCGCTGGGAGCGGTTACTGAGCGCCGAGTTCACGGCTTCCGCCAGAACCTGGCTCGAGGCCTGCTGCACGAAAGGGGAGGTTCCCGCCGGCTGCTGTTGCACCTGACCGAATTGCTCCTGGGTTGTGCCGACCGGCGCAAGCAAGCTGATAATGTCGGTGGTAGGCAACGGGGGCTCGGAATGGTAACTCAGATTGAGCTTGTCGAACGGCCCGTTCAGATTG
>JASHSL010000039.1 GCA_030040855.1 Terriglobales bacterium | reverse complement strand
GTCATTGGTATAGATGCACATTTTGCCAGCGATCTTCATGGCCTCTTCGGCAATCTCGCGAGCCGGAAGCTGGGTGTGTTCGGCCAGCGCCTGGGCTGCGGCCTGGGCGTAGGGGCCGCCGCTGCCAATGGCCGCGATGCCGCTATCCGGCTCAATCACGTCCCCCTGGCCACTCAGCAGAAAAGTCTGTTCCTTATCGGTTACCAGGAGCAATGCCTCGAGGTGGCGCAAGAACTTGTCGGTCCGCCAATCCTTCGCCAGCTCCACCGCGGCCCGGCTGATGTTTCCATGATATTGCTCGAGTTTCGATTCGAACCGGTTGAAAAGCGAAAAGGCATCTGCGGTCGAACCCGCGAAACCGGCCAGAATCTTATCCTGGTACAGGCGCCGAATCTTCTTGGCCGTGTGCTTGATGACGCCGTCGCCCAGCGTCACCTGTCCGTCGCCGGCCATGACGACCTTGCCGTCCCTACGAACACAAAGAACCGTGGTTGAACGAACTAAGGACTTTCCGGCCATGAGGACAATTCTTCATTATAGCAGCGCCAAAACCGCGGGCGGCTCGGGGCGTGCACCGAGTCGCCTGATGTCGATCCTGAAGGGCGGATGCCCGGGTTTTCGGGAAAGCAACCATAGATTTTCGCATCGAAGCATCCGCGCGGACGCTGTGCCCGACATCCAACCGCCATTTCGACCGCAAGAGCTCGTGACAACTAAAGATCATGCGCAGTGTGGTGGGATATGCAGCGCTCATGGCAAGGGGTTACCTTTTGTTTAACACGCTGTCGGATGTACGGCGCTATATGGCGCTATATTCGGATCAGCACCCTGTAGCGGTTTTTCGCTCGCGTCCGGCATGGCCCGCAGGCTGCCGCCGACGTCGGAGTGGCCTCGGGCAGCGATCCGACGGCCAGCCGAACCCACAGACGCAGGGAAACGCGGTTGCCGAGGGAGGCCGCGCGCACTTTGACGCTGCTGATTTTCCCCTGCTAGACTGACCCCAAGTTCTCGTTCAACCTTGAGGAAGGGGGCTCGTGCGCGCACAGACCCGTCATCAACTGAAACAGGACCGGTTTAGCCGGGCCACCCTCGACGCGGCTGAAAAAACGGTCCATTGGTCCGTCGAACACCGGGGCAAGCTGATTGTCGCCGGCATCCTCGTCTTGCTGATGGTGGGACTTGGGGTGGGCGCGTGGTACTATCGGAATCTCCAGGACCAGGAGGCTAGCGTCCAGTTGAGCCGGGCGGTTCAGACCCTCGATACGCCGGTGCGTCCGCCGAACATGCCGCCACAACCGGAGAACCCAAGTTTTGCCAGCATTAACGAACGCGCCACAGCCGCCCACAAGCAGTTCCAGGAAATTGTCGAGCGATATCCGCATACCCGCTCGGCCAGCTTTGCCCACTACTTTCTTGGCGTGACCTCTGCGGAGATGGGAGACTACCCCGCCGCCGAAGGTCAACTGCAGGAGGTAGCGTCCTATCACAATGCGGATCTCTCCGCCCTGGCCAAGTTCGCTTTGGCTGCGGTGTATCGCAACTCGAACCGCGAGCTTGCGGCCATCGATCTGTATAAGCAACTCATGGCCAAACCCACCTCCACCGTGGGCAAGGTCATGGCGCAAATGGAGCTGGCTGCGACCTACCAGGCGGCAAACCAGCCTCTAGAGGCGAAGCGGACCTATGAGCAAATCCAGAAGGAGAACCCGGCGAGCCAGGCCGCCCAGATCGCCTCGGCAAAACTGCAAGCCCTGAAATAGCCGCCTCCCTCCCCTTGAAGCTCGGGCTTGCTCTTTTGCGGCCGAATTGGCTAGCTTGCCTGAAAGAGTTCCTGCCAACGACCGACGGGGGTCGGCGGGGCGTGTGCGACTCTAAGATTGGCCACCACGTGTTCTTCGTGCCCCATGCCAACAAGCGCAGTGGTCAACCCAGGAGCAGAGCGGGAAAACTGAATGGCGTTGTCGGCATCGCTCGTCAAGCCGAGACGTTCACGCACAAAGCTCGGCAGGCCGTGCGTAAGCCGTCCCTGGTACAGCGTGGCGCTGCCGATGACCGCAATCCCCAGTGCCGAAGCGGCAGCCAGCAAGGACTGCCTCCTCTCGGAGCCTTGATTGGGAAACCCATATGCCTCGGGCATCGCCAGGTTGAAGGGAAGCTGGACAAAACGCAAATGGTGCTGCGCGCCGCCTACTTCCTCGGCTAACCCCGCAATCTCGTCCAGCTGAAGCAAGTCTCGCGAACCTGGCGACAAACGAAAGGCGTTCCAGGTTGCCAATCCGTAGTAGCAGAGCTTGCCGGCTTGAACCTGCCGCTCCAGGGTGGCGAAGGCCTCACTCAGCCGGCGGCGAAACAGATCGCGCGATACTTCGCTTAATTGGGTTTCGGGATTGTGAAGATAGAACACATCAATGGTTGCAAGGCCTAAGTTGCGGCAGGATCGCCCGATCTGGTCTTCCAGGTAAGCCGGTGTCATGGCGTGCATCCCGCCTGCGATCTGGCTGGGATCAAGAATGCCCGGCTCGACATACTCTTCAAGGATGTAAGCCCGCGGGTCGGGCGGCAGGTTTTCGTCGAATGCGAGATAGCCTGCCTTGGTCGAAACCAGAATCTGATTGCGCTGGAGCTGGCCGCGATCAATCAGTTGCTTGAGGGCAGCGCCGATGGTTCGTTCCGAGCGTTGGTGGCGATAGTTAATGGCCGTGTCGAGCACATTCAAGCCCGAGCGCAGAGCCGTGATGATCGCCTTCGTGTAGTCCTGATCGGCGGCCTCGTCAGGTTCGCCCAGGTAGGTGCCGACTCCAATCGAAGACAGCCACAGCTGATCCACGCCGGGCACATGTCCCGCTCGCCGGAAATGTCCGGCATCGCGCAAGCGCGGAAAGCGTGCGCGATAGGCCTCTGTCCCTTCTCGATCGGCGTGCCCGGGGAACATCGAGAAACAGTGTAGCAGCGCCGCGGCTAGCATTCCGCTTCCCGCGGATTTCCTTTACCATGGGGTACTGCCTCCAAGGACGGACGAAAATTCATGGCTCAGATGACTTTGCGGGTCAACGGCAGAGACAGTAGCGTGAATGTCGCCCCGGAGACGCCGCTACTTTGGGTTCTGCGGGATACCCTGCAACTCACCGGCACCAAGTTCGGGTGCGGCGCTGGCCTCTGCGGCGCTTGTACCGTGCATCTCGACGGCCAAGCGACGCGATCCTGTGCCACGCCGGTTTCCCAGGCGGCCGGCAAGAACATCACCACCATTGAAGGCCTATCGGCGAATGGTCTGCACCCCTTGCAACAGGCCTGGATTGCCGAGCAGGTGCCGCAGTGCGGCTATTGTCAATCGGGACAGATCATGGCGGCAGCGGCTCTGCTGGCGCGCGTCTCCCGGCCGTCGGACGACGAGATCACGCAGGCCATGAACGGCAATCTTTGTCGCTGCGGGACCTACGACCGGATTCGGCGGGCCATCCACCGCGCCGCCGGAGGTGCGGGATGAGCCCGCTGTCTCGCCGCGAGTTCCTGAGTGTCGGCGTGGCGGCCGGCGCCGGACTGGCCATCGGATTCTATCTGCCGCATGGCTCGCGCGGCAATTCCGGCGCATTTTCTCCCAGCGCCTACTTAAAGATCTCCCCCCAGGGAAGGATCACGGTGGTGGTCGCACGCTCGGAAATGGGGCAGGGAGTGTACACCTCTCTGCCCATGATTTTGGCCGAGGAACTGGAAGCAGATTGGAGGCAGATCTCCATCGAACAAGCCGGCGCCAGCACGCTCTTCGGGGATCAGACCACCGGCGGCAGTGCCAGCGTGCGAACCACCTGGGACCCCATGCGCAAGGCCGGAGCCTCTGCCCGGGAAATGCTGATCAGCGCGGCCGCCCTGGAGTGGGGCGTGCCTCGTGCCAGCTGCAAAGCCCAGAACTCGGCGGTGATCCACACCGAATCCAATCGCCGCCTGAGCTACGGACAACTGGTCAACAAAGCCGCCAGCCTCCCCATTCCCACTGATCCGCCTCTCAAGTTGGCGAAGGACTACCAGATTGTCGGCAAGATGATCCCCCGCGTGGATGTAC
>JASHSL010000434.1 GCA_030040855.1 Terriglobales bacterium | reverse complement strand
CTCCTTCGGCTTAAAGGGACTGGCTCGCTTCCGCGCCAACGTGTTCAACCAGCGAGGGGCGACGGCAGCGGTCTTTCGTCTGATTCCATTTGAAATTAAATCCTTTCATCAGCTGGGGCTTCCGGCGGTGGTGAGCAAGATGTGTGACAAGCCCCGCGGCCTGGTGCTGGTCACCGGTCCCACCGGCTCCGGAAAGTCCACCACGCTCGCCGCCATGATCGACAAGATCAATAGTGAGCGGCACGATCACATCCTCACCATTGAGGACCCCATCGAATTCGTCCACATGAACAAGAACTGCGTGGTGAACCAGCGCGAGCTGCACGCCGATACCAAGAGCTTCGGCGACGCCCTGCGAGCCGCGTTGCGCGAAGACCCGGATGTGGTGCTCATCGGCGAAATGCGCGACCTAGAAACCATCGAGTCTGCCTTGCGCATCTCCGAAACCGGCCACCTCACGTTTGGCACCCTGCATACCAACTCGGCGGCCTCCACCATCAACCGCATCATTGACGTGTTCCCTGCGCATCAGCAGCCGCAAATCCGCGCCCAGTTGTCCCTGGTTCTGGAAGGAATCATGTGTCAAACCTTGTTGCCCCGGGCGGATGGGAAGGGACGAGTGATGGTGATGGAGGTTTTGGTGCCGAATGCTGCCGTTCGCAACCTGATTCGCGAAGACAAGATTCATCAGATCTACTCCTCGATGCAGTCGGGACAGGACAAATTCGGAATGCAGACCTTCAACCAGTCGCTGGCGACGGCGTACTTCCAAAAGCAGATTACTTTGGAAATGGCCTTGTCCCGCTCGAGCAACCCGGATGAGTTGACCGAGATGATCAACCGTGGCGCGAGCCTGTTGGGACGTACCCCGGTGGCAGCGGCCAAGGCGGCGGCTCCAGTCAAGCGGTAAGCGATTTTGCACTGGGGAGAGTTCGAACTAGGGAAAGAGGCAAAGCCGGGGGCGTGAACCAGCGCTCCACCCGCAACCAACAATCGAGAGAAGAGAGGATCTCATGCCAGTCTTTACATTTTCGGGAAAGGGCGAGAACGGAGAGAAGATCAGCGGCGAGCGCGTCGCAGCGAACAAGCAAGCCCTGACCATGCAACTCCGACGGGAGCACATTACCCCCGGCGCCATACGCGAAAAGGGCAAGGAATTTGCCTTGCCGACCTTCGGCTCCGGCAGTGTGAAGGTCAAGGAAATCGCCATCTTCTTCCGCCAGTTTTCGGTGATGATCGACGCCGGACTGCCGCTGGTGCAATGCCTCGAGATTTTGGCGGCGAACCAAGAGAATCAAGCCTTCCAAAAGACCCTCACCGCCGTGCGGACCACGGTGGAAGGCGGTGCAACCTTGGCCAACGCCATGCGCCAGCATCCCAAGGTGTTTGACGATCTGACCACCAACATGGTCGAGGCCGGCGAGACCGGCGGTATTCTCGACGTCATTTTGCAGCGTCTGGCCCTCTATGTCGAAAAAGCGGTCAAACTCAAAGCGGCGGTGAAGTCAGCGTTAATCTACCCGGTCGCGGTCGTCAGCCTGGCCATCCTGATCGTGGCCGCCCTGCTGAAATGGGTCGTGCCCATTTTCGCCAACCTCTTTGCCGGCCTGGGTGTGGCGTTGCCCTTACCGACGCGTATCGTCATCGGGTTGAGCGCCTTCATCGGGCAATTCTGGTGGTTCTTCATCGTCGGAGCGGCGGGAATTTTCTTCGGCCTGAAGCAGATGCGGAAAAACCCCCGCGCCGCCTACTGGATGGATTACGCCCTGCTGAAGATGCCGGTTCTCGGCCTGCTGCTGCGCAAGATTGCCGTGGCGCGCTTTACCCGAACCCTGGGTACCCTGATCACTTCGGGGGTGCCCATTCTTGAAGGCCTGTCGATCACCGCCCGCACCAGCGGCAACCGAGTGCTCGAGGAAGCGCTGCTGCGCGTACGGAAGGCGATCGAGGAAGGCCGCACCATCGTCGATCCGCTGCGCGAATCCGGGGTATTTCCCAATATGGTGACGCAGATGATCGGGGTCGGCGAAGCCACGGGCGCCATGGATTCGATGCTGCAGAAGATCGCCGATTTCTACGAGGATGAAGTGGACGCGGCGACCAAGGACATGCTGGCCATGCTCGAACCGATCATCATCGGCATGTTGGGCGTCATGATCGGCGGCATCGTGATTTCGCTGTATATGCCGCTGTTCTCCATGATCGCCAAGCTGGCAGGCTAAAACCAAGGTCAGCTAAGCAGTTTGGGGAGGGTAGCCGGGAACCGGCCGGCTCTCCCCGCTCCCCTCGAGCTGGCGTCAGGGAATCAGGAATCTCGATGCAATCCATTTTCGATGAGCGGCAGTGGCTGGCATGGCTCGTCAAGGTTCGCATTATCATCCTGACATTTCTGCTGGGTCTGCAGCTAGCCATCAGCCGATTGACTCCGGCTCCCTTTCCCATCCGGCTGTTCGTGACCATCATTCTGCTGTGGTACGCGATCTCGATTTTCTATGCCTTGTTGCTGAGTTTCTGGCAGGAATTCCGAATCCAGGCGCTTCTGCAGGTCCTGAGCGATCTCATGCTGGTGAGCCTGATCATCTATGCCACGGGCGGGGTCGACAGCTCCTATAACTTCCTCTATCCCATCGTCATCATTGTAGCCTCGATCTTGCTGCCGCGCGCCTGGGCATACCTAACGGCGGCGCTCGCCTTTATTCTCTACGGTGCGCTTCTTGAACTCACCTATTTTGAAGTGATTCCTTCCTATTCGATCACGCACCCTGAGCTGAAGGCTCTGCGCTCGATCATCTTTGTCAACCTGTTCGGTTATTTGGCCGTGGCCTATCTGGCCGGCCTGCTGGTCACCAAGCTCCGGCAGGTACACGGCAAGCTCAAGGACACCAGCGGCGCGCTCGAGAACCTGCAAGCGCTGCATGAAAGCATCATCCAGTCCATCACTGGCGGTCTGATCACCACCACCCTGGACGGGCAAATCAGCTTGGTCAACTCCGCGGCCCAGAAGTTACTGGAGCTCTCCGAGCAGGAATTGATCCGACAACCCATTCATCGGCTCTTTCTCGATCAACTGCCACGGGTGGGGTCCGAGCCAGTGGCGGCCGAAGTCCGGCGCCAGGCGCAGCGTGGCTTTCGCAAGACCTTCCGGGTTTTGGTCTCTCCCCTGGCAGTCTCCGATGGCCAGGTCTCGGGCTATGTGTATACGTTTGACGATCTGACGGAAATCCGCCGCCTCGAGCGGGAAATCCGTATGCAAGACCGTCTCGCTGCCGTCGGTAGGCTGGCAGCTGCCATCGCCCACGAGATCCGCAACCCTCTGACTTCGATCGCCGGGTCCGTGCAAATGCTGTCCGCCATCCCGGACCTGAGCGAAGAACATCGCCAATTGCTTCAGATCGTGACCCGGGAATCGGAACGGCTGAACGGAATCATTACCGACTTTCTGGCTTACTCCCGTGGACGGCAGTACCGTTTCCAAAAGGTAGATTTGATACCGCTGCTCGAGGACACTCTCACCCTGCTCGAACATCGCTTAGCTACGGAGAACCCAGCCATTCGCATCGAACGTCGCTACCAGGTGGAACAGGCATGGGCCCTGGTGGACGGCGACAAGATCAAAGAAGTCTTCTGGAACTTTTGCGCAAACGCGGTTTGCGCCATGGCCGAGGGTGGCACGCTCACGGTCAGTGTGGGTTCGATCGGCCAAGAGTGGGAGATGACCTTTGCCGACACCGGAGCAGGGATGAGTCCGCAGGTGATCGAGAAGATCTTCGAACCGTTCCAATCGGAGTTTGAAGGGGGAACCGGCCTGGGGCTCGCCATCGTTTACCAGATCGTCCAGGCTCACGAAGGCAAGGTCTGGGCACGCTCGCGGCCGGGGCAGGGTGCCGTGTTTGTGCTGCGCCTGGCTCGCTTAGGGGAGCCGGAATCAGACAGCTTGCGCGCAGACAACGTCGGTCGAGCCCCGGTGATCGATGATGGGATCGCCCACGCTAGGGCCGGAGGGGAGCGTGGCTAACATCCTGATCTGCGACGACGAGCGCTCCATCTGCGAAATGCTCGACATCGCTTTGCGCCGCGAAGGCCACCGGGTTGAGACCGTGAACTCGGGGGAGGCGGCAAAGCGAAAGCTCGATGGCGGCCTCTACGATGTGATTGTGGCCGACATCCGCATGCCTCGCACCAACGGCATCGAGGTGCTTCGCCATGCTCACCGGGTCTCTCCCGATTCCGCCGTCATCTTGATTACGGCCGTGGACGATTACGAAGCCGCGGTCGAAGCCGTCAAGGCCGGCGGAGCCACGGACTACATCCGGAAGTCTCCCGCCTTGGTGGATGAAATCAAGCTGGCCATCAAGCGCAGCCTCGAAAAACTCACGCTCGATCGTCAGAACTTCGCCTTCAAGCGAGATGCTGCCAGCCGCAACTCCCTCGACAATATCGTTGGGATCAGCCCGGCATTGGAGAAGTTGAAGCAGACGATCCGGACCGTCGCTTCCACCCAGAGCACGGTGCTGGTCTTCGGAGAGAGTGGCACGGGCAAGGAGCTCGTGGCTCGAGCGGTGCACGTCTGCTCCCCTCGTGCCGCCGATCCCTTCGTGTCCATTAATTGTGGAGCCTTTCCGGAGACTTTGCTGGAGAGTGAGCTCTTCGGCTACGTCAAAGGCGCCTTCACCGGAGCAAACCAGAATAAGCGTGGTCTTTTCGAAGTAGCCGACCGGGGCACGATTTTTCTCGATGAGATCAGCGAGATGGCTTTGAGCATGCAGGTGAAACTGCTACGGGTTCTGCAGGAGCGCTCGGTACGTCCGGTTGGCGGAACCGTCGAGATTCCCATCGACGTGCGGGTGGTAGCAGCCACCAATCGCGATTTGGATAAACTGGTGGCTGAGCATGCATTCCGCGAAGATCTCTACTATCGTTTGAACGTGATTCCCATCGTGGTGCCGCCGTTGCGCGAACGCCGCGAGGATATTCCCCTGCTGGTCCATCATTTTGTGAAAAAATATGCCCCCGCAGCCGGCAAGAATATTGTTCAGTTGAACCGGGATTCCCTCGAGGCGCTGTGCGCCTACGACTGGCCCGGGAACGTTCGCCAACTGGAGAATGCAGTGGAGCGAGCCGTGGCGCTTGAAACCGGCGACCAATTGAGGGTCGAAATCCCTGTCGAAAAGGCCAAAGCGCGGGCCATGGCGGCTGGGGTTGGAGGCGGCACGACGTCAGTGCCGGCGGCAGGGGCGCTAACGCCTGAGGGCCTGGATATGGAAAAGTACGTGGCGGAGATCGAGGTTTCCCTCTTACGGTCGGCGCTCGAGCAATCCCACGGGGTGCAGACTCGCGCCGCCGACCTGTTGAAGATCTCCTATCGCTCCTTCCGTCATTTGATGAAGAAGTATCAGTTGCAGTGAACAGCTTAGGCCGCGCAGCACGGTGCATGCTCGCGGGATGGGTTACGATGGTCCTGACCATCCCCCAGAGGTCCGGCTTGGGAGTGGTCGCGAGTACCCTTGGCTATGCTGCGATTTTTGTGGAATGCCACCCGCGGACATCACCTTAGGCCCTGGCGCAGCCCATACTTATTGTGGCGCATCGAGACCTACACGGGCGTCAAGATGCACCAGATCGGACTGCCGGAGTTTTCCGAGTTCCTGTGGCGGGAGCGGCAAAATCTCTGGCGGTTTCTCCGTTGGACGCGGGAAATGCAACGCTGCGTCCGCCCCAAGCCCAAGCATCCCTGAGCGCCTGGACCCGGTTAGTTCCCGCTGCTCGCGACCGCGGCGCCTTCGAGAACAATGTGTACCTCCGATCCTTTGCCGCTACCCGCCAGCTGAGCGGCGGAGGCGCGGGTGGAGGCGATCTCGAGGTATCCCATGCTTCCCAGGATGCCGAAAAGTTCGTTGGGTAAGGCATCCGCATAGGCGTTATGCAATTGCGTGATCTCGCGGTTCCCGATCACGATCTTGAAGCGCGCCGGGGGTGAATGAAACAGCGAGGGAACGTCGTGCGGAGTGAAGTTGGTGACCAGGTTGCCGAAGCGGTCGACCTTCAATACAACGCCGCGTAGCGTCTTATCCCCCGCCGCCTTCGGCTTGGGCGCGCTGAAGCGAACGTAGTCCGAAATTTCGTCGCCAAACTTCTGGCTATCGATGCCCTTGGCCAAGTAGCCGGCCACCGGAGCGAAGACGTCCCTGGCATGAAAGGTGCTGCTCACCGGCTGCAAGAAATAGTGCTGTCCGGTGATGTGGCGTACGCGCACGCCCTCTTCGCGGTCCATGATGAGGGAAAGCACGCCGTTATCTGGCGCGACAAAGTAGTGCTTGCCGGTCGACATGAGAAGGGGCCGCCGAGCCGACCCTACCCCGGGATCCACGACCACGACGTGGGTCGTGCCCGAGGGAAAATAGGAATAGGCCTGGGTGATCGTGAGCGCGCCATCGAGAATGTCGAAGGCCTGGACCGAATGGCAGATGTCGATGATCTGGGCCTCCGGTGCGATGTTTAAGATCACACCCTTCATCGTGCCGACGAAATGATCGCTATGCCCGAAATCCGTGGTGAGGGTGACGATAGGTCCGTTTGCCAAGGCGTCCTCATTGCGCACAACAGATTTTTGCTGCTTTGCTGAAACTACCCTGGTGCGAACCTCGAGTCAAGAACCCATTGTAACTGCCTTCTTACGATCAATGACACGAGTCGCATCGGAATCGATGGGAGTCGCGGTTCATGCTGCCCCCGGCGCGGCCGTCCGCCGACCCCGGGAACCTCATCGCCAAGGTGAACTGTCGATTCCGACTCCTTCGATCCTCGTTTCCTTCGGAAAGCGAAGGCCCCGGCCCGCACCACTTACGGCAGCGATGAATCCCTGCCCCCGCAGCAGGTTGGATCAGAAACCCGGCTCGACTGCGTGCTGTCGTGCGGGCCGGCGTGGTACCCTCTAGCCCGAATGAACCATCGGCCCGTTCTGATTCTGAAAGAAGCTGAAATCCGCTCCCTGCTCGATCCTGAGGGGTGCCTCGAGGCGGTCGAAGCCGCCTTTAGCGCTTACGCCAGAGGCCAGGCCGAACTGCCGGCCGTGATTAATCTCGAAGTTCTTGAACACCGCGGGGAAGTGCATGTGAAGGCTGGGTACCTGCACAACGGCCCTTACTATGCGGTCAAAATCGCGTCGGGATTCCTGGACAACGCACACCTTGGTCTTCCGACCAGTGATGGCATGGTGCTGGTGTTCGACGCGCAGACAGGCGCCCTGGCGGCTCTTCTGCTTGATCACGGATACATTACCGACCTGCGCACGGGCGCTGCGGGAGCCGTGGCTGCCAAACACTTGGGACGAGCGGCGGTCGAGACGGTCGCGGTGGTTGGCTCGGGTGCCCAGGCTCGCTACCAGATCCGTTCGCTGACGCTGGTTAGAAAATTGCACGAGGTTCGGGTTTGGGGGCGATGCGAAGAAAAGGCCGCAGCCTGCATCCAGGACCTCTCCCGTCCAGGGCTGGGAACCGACGTCCGATGCGTGCGCGCTTCCTCCGTCCGCGCCGCTGTCGAGGGAGCCGATATTGTGATCACCGTGACGGCCAGCCGTGAACCCCTGGTCGAGGCCGATTGGATCGCCAAAGGGGCACTGGTGATCGCCGTCGGATCAGATGGACCCGACAAACAGGAGCTCGATGTGGAGGTACTAGCCCGCGCAGACCGGATCGTGGCCGACAGCCTGGCCCAATGCCTGCGGCTGGGCGAGATCCATCATGCTGTAGAAAAGGGAGCCATCACAAGCAACCAAGTGACGGCTGAATTAGGACAGATTACGGCGGGGCTCAAACCGGGCCGAACCTCCGACAATGAGACCATCATCTGCGACCTGACCGGAGTCGGCGTACAGGATGTAGCGGCGGCGGCGTTTGTGCTCGAACGGGCCCTGCGCCATGGAACAGGAGAACGGCTCTCGCTTTGACGTCTCAGGCTGCTCCGCGACGCGACGTCGCC
>JASHSL010000433.1 GCA_030040855.1 Terriglobales bacterium | reverse complement strand
GCGGGCGATACTGGAGATCGGCAGGTCGATGAGAAGGCGGCCCCTGGGACTGGAGGCTTCCTTGCAGAACTGGCCCAGGTGTGGGAAGCCGAAGCGCAGCGCGTGCGCGAAACCGGCGCCCGGCTGGTGCTGCTGCGCCAGAGCCTGGTGCTGGGGCGAGAAGGAGGAACGTTAGCTGCCCTGCTCCCCGTATATCGCAGCGGCTTTGGCGGCACGCTTGGTCCTGGGGGACAATGGTTCTCCTGGATTCATATCAATGATGCCGCTCGCTTGATCCTACACGCCTTGGATCAGGAAACCATTACAGGCCCATTCATCAGCGCCAGTCCCAATCCTGTTACCAGTCGCGAGTTCGCCAAAATATTCGCGCACACCATTCATCGCCCCAGGCTCTTTCCCATGTCCAAGGGAATGATGACCGTGGCAGCCGCCGTAGTTGACCACTAATCGTCCGTCGAGCACATTAGTTTTCACCAACTTAGCGCTCGTCTCCTTTTTTCCCTTGGTTCCATTCAGTGACCGCGGAGGCCCCGATTCAGTTGCCAATACAGTTTTACCCAACACGAAAGCTATTCATACTGGAAAGTTTTCCTTTACACTGTCATTTCTCATCTGTGAAAATAGCCATGGTATGGCATCTCGCGAGCTCCAATTCGAGCGGCGGGTAATAGACGCCCTGCGGAAGCAGCTGCCGGTGAAAGACCTGCCCGGCGTGCGCATCACGGAAGTGCGGCAGGAACCGGAAGCGCCCTTCGATGTTCGTTTCGAACTGAGTTCTGGAAAGAACCGGGTCGTCGTGTTCGGCGAAATCAAGCAGGCTCCTTCTCCCAAGCTGCTCGCGGAAATTGGCCCTTGGATGCAGCGCATGAAGTCGTTGAAACCGGACGCCGCTTTCGCAGTGTTGGCTGCAAGCCTGTCGCCGCAGGCGCAAGCCTACAGCATCGCCAACGGGATCGACTTTCTCGACCTGGCGGGAAACATTTCAATTCAGGTGCCGGCCAAGTTCACGCTCCAGCGTTTGGGTCGGCGCAGCCTCGAACGAAACAAGACGGGCGAGTCCTCGCGCAACATGAACGTGTTCTCGGGGCGTTCGTCCCGCGTGTTGCGGGTGTTGCTCGAAAAGCCGAAACCCTGGTCGCTTACCGAGATCTTCAAAGAACTGTCTGTTGAGGCGAAACGCGTCCAAAGGATCGTCCGCCAGCCGATGGAATTTGTGGTCAGCCAGGGCTTGATCTCGAAGGTTCTTTCCAGTTTGGAAGAACAGCTGTGGATTCGCCGGCAGGGATCGGCGGTCGTGGTGCCGGAACCACGACGGCTCCTGGCGGAGTGGGCGGAGAAATACAAGGAACGTTATCGCTGGCGGTTGCGCAGCTCGTTCGAACTGGCAAATCCTTTCGGGGGTGGCGTGAGTCAGATTAGCGCGGGACTACAGCAGCAAATCAAAGGGGCCTATGCCTTCACCGGTGCTGCCGCCGCTTCCTTAGTCGCCCCATTTGTCGAGTTGGACCGGGTCGATATCTTTCTGGGGAGCCCCAAGGCTGGCGCGCGGCTGCGCGAGTTCGCGGATCGAGAATCGACTGGTCCCAAGTTGCGCCTCATCAGTCCCTACGATGCCGGCGTGTTCCTTTATTGCAGGCGAGAAGGCGATGTTCCGATCGTGTCCGACGTCCAAGCGTACCTCGATCTCTACGCGCGGGGAGGACGCGACCTCAAGCAGGCGGATTATTTGTTGAGCAACGCCGTCGAAGCGCGCTGGAGATCGGCATGATTCCGGAGCCGCAACGCACTTACGTGTTAGAACTGCTGGCGGCGCTGGGACCAGCAGCGGCGGATTTTGTCGTGGCCGGGGCACAGGCTATTAAGTTCGCGGTCCCGAATGCACGCGGAACCAAGGATGTCGATTTCATCCTGAACGTGATCGCTCTCCGGGAAGAGTCTGTGTCATTGGAAGGAGTGTTAAAGAAGCTGTGTTATACCGCAGTCGAAGGAGCACAGAATTTTCAGTTCGAGAAGACGATTCCTAACAGCAGTGAAAAGATGCGGATTGAGTTCATGGCTCCCGAGGAATACAAGCGGGCTGCGGACTTCCGTGTGGATGTACAAAAAGGGATTCATGCCCGCGCGTGCACTGGGGGTACGATCGCGCTTGCCGAGTCGGATAAGCATCTCCTGGAAGGAAGCCTGCCGGACGGGATGCCCTACTCGGCAAACGTGTGTGTGACCCGGGCCCACGCGCTTGTGATGCTGAAGCTATTAGCTCTCTACGACCGTTATCACAGTATCCGTGGTCCGCGAGAAGTGCAGCATGATCGCGAAGAGGCACAGACGCACGCCGCGGACATCGTGGCGTTAGTCAAAGCGCGCTCTGACTTGGCAGAATTCAAGCGTCACTTTGCGGGGCAGTTTCGAGCGGATGCGGAGTTGGGCACGCGCGTGTACGGAATTCTCGACGACTTTTTTCGCGCGCCGACTGAGCCGGGATACTTGCTCTACGAGGAATATCTGGCAGCAAAGCTGCCAGCAGGTCGGGCGACACAAGTGGAAATTCAGGAAGAAAGTGCGCGCGCGCATCGCGTTATGCAGCGGATCCTGCTAGATGCGAGTCCGCCAAACCAAGGATGATGCAGGTCGTCTTCCCGACTGTTAACCGGAGGATCTTCCTTCGAGTAGCAGCGGGCCTTCGCCAAGCTAACTGTTAGTCATTCAGCTGCCCTTTCTGTTTCGCGGCGGTTTGAGGCAAACTCCGGCGGCTAGTTTGGTTGCTCTTGGTTCTGTTATGGTTCCAAAAAGGGGCAAAGTAGGACGAGACTAACATCAGCTTAGTAGTTGCAGAATCAACAGATACGGATCGCGGAATACAGCCCTGAAAAGGCTGCGCTCTACCGTCTCGCAAGCAGAGAATGAGTTTTGCGTTGTATCAGTTCTCTTTTGCAGATGCACCTCACTCATCCTCTCCGCTCGGGCAATGATTCCTCTGGCAAATCAACCCGAGCAATAAGCTCAGGTCGGGTTTTCCCCAAACTCTTCTCGGTGCCCCAAAGTGCCGCATTTACGTGGGCTTCTCCTCTCGCGGGCTGAACACGAACTCCTGTGCAAGTTCAAATGGGAGGGATTCGAGGCCAACGAGTTGGTGGGCATGAATGCCGGTAATACCACCAACGCCATCCAAATGCGCCTGAAGCGGATCATCAAACGTCTGCGCCGAACGGTCGTGACGAGCCAGCCCGATGGGGAGGCACGGCCAGAGTGCAGTGAAGCCAAAAATATTTCGACTGAAGCGACCATTTTCTTCGAGAGCATGCCCATTAGTAATAGTGAGAAGGGATTCTCACCGGAGCTTTCCCGGCCCAACGCCTGAGACCGGAAGCGATTTTGGGTTCGCCATGTTTTGCCGCTCACAAAGTCTCACTCTCGTAGCGATCGAATGTGGGCTGATGAGTATTCGTTTTTCCGATCGCCTGGCGGCCCTGGACGAAAAAGCGGGCGAATTCCTCAGAACTTTGGGGTACCTGGGCGGATATTGCACCGTTGAGCAAGCGCGGAGGCTCGACCTAGCCAACTCGACAACACGTGTGCTCGAACGGCTAAGAAAGTTGGAAAACGCTGGATTTCTACGGCGAGTCATTTCGTACCCGCTCCTGTATCAGGTCACAAAGTCCGTGACCCGCATGTTGGGAACCGATTTGATGGCCAGACGGATTCACCCGGTGGGACCGTGCACTGGCGGTGAACTTCTACCTGGAAGCAAGGGGTTGGCCGGCCGACTTCATCTTGGATCATGACGGGAAGGTAGGGGCCCTGCAGCGGATCGGATGCCCGATGGATACTCTTCCTCAGCGCAAGGGCGAGCCCTATCTGTGGCAAGCCTTCATCTTGGATCTGCATGATGGGGGTCTGTGTATCTCGGTCATTGATCGTCCGGACTGCAGCGCATTGTTACAGGCCATAGCCGCAGTCAGGAGTTTGCTCAGTGCCGGCAGCCGGTAGGCGAGCGGCTTTCTCTGGTGGTCGCGGTCAATTCCGACGCTCGCCGTCGGCTTTATTCGAAAGCAGTGAAGCACGCGAAGGTGCAAGAGCACGCGCAGGGCACCGCCGAGCCAGTGAGTATCTACCGGGTGAACCTGCCGCTTCCGTCCATCCACTTCACGACCCACGAGTCCAACACCCACACCGATAACTTGATTCGAGGAGGCCATGAAACTGACCGGCACAATCCTGAGGTGCTTGGCTCGCAAAGTTAACTCTGGAAACAAGGAAACTTACGTTACCAATCTGCTGGCTTTGCACCCTGACAACAGCACAGGCACGAACTATGCGGTCGAGGTTTGGGGCGACAAGCCCCACGATCTGCGGCTGATGTCCGAGGTTTCGCTAACGGTCATCGGGGTCGTCAACAAGAACACCGGCGTACCAGCGTTCCGCGCCGTTATCGGACCTCGGCCCGAGGCTGAGGAAGCGGCTGCGGCGTAGGTGGCTACCGGAGCCGCAGGCTGGGGCGGTGAATCTGCGCCGCGATAAACCGTTAAAGGCGTCGCGTCGCGACGCCTTTAACCATTCCCTTACCAGCCACCCCCGGGGGTGACCTCCGGGGGTGGCTGACGGGGGTAGGTTAGACACCCCCGCAAGAGGAAAAGCGTTTGTCGGACGTTCAAGACATTACGAAGCGGATTCTTTATCGTCTCTCGCTGGACCCGAAGGCACGAGCGCTGGCTGAAAGGTTGCTCGGAGGATTCCGCTATTTAGTGGGCAACCTGCCAGCCAGCGCTGATCACCACCACTCAGAGCCGGGTGGGCTTTATACACCACTCGGTGGAGGTGGCGCTCGGCACGCTTGAAGCCTTTGAAGGCAACATCATGATGGAGCGCAAGCCCGACGGCAGCGTAGACAGTTTCCGAAGTTCGCGTCATCGTCCGCGCTGAAAGTATGCCACCTTCATCGCTGCTCTGTGCCACGACCTGGGAAAGCTGTTCGACCTTGAGCTAAAAGCCGAGGAACGGTGCTGGTACCCGCTGAAGCAGACATACGCAGATTTTGTCCGAGTTGATCGAAAACCGCTGACGGTCACATGGAAAGAAGAGCGGCAGCACGGCGCTCATGCCTGGCTTTTCTCCTTCCGAGAATCGCACGCTCGATGCCAAAGTCACGAACTGAATCTCCGAACTCCCACCCACAAACGAAAAATCCACCCCTCGAACATCACCCACAAGAGGGCCGACCAGGAGTGATCTGCACCTCCTAAGGCCAAAGTGACAGAAGTGACAAATGTGAATCGCATCTTCTCACTCCTGTCACATCCCGCTGCACTGGAGAAACGTCTGTGATACCAGAGCCTAATTTTCCCGCGCGACCTGACGAATTCGTTGGCAGGAATGGCCATATTGAAGCCTTTCGCCAAGTGCTGGCTCAGGGACTGCTGACCGGCAGGACACCCTCACTCGCCGTGCTCTGAGATTGGGGTGTGGGGAAGAGCAGCCTCCTGTTGAAATATCTCGCCCTTTGCTCGGGGCCAGAGTACGCGATGCTGCCAGTATTCTTTTCAGTTTCGACGGAGCTCTCCGACTACAAGCGTTCTGCTGAAGGACTGCTCGACACGTTCACCTGCGCGCTGGAGACCTCCGGCTCGCTCGAAAGTAGGCTGGGAAGCGAGCTGCAGAAGTGGAAATTGAGCAGACTTTCGGTGGGAGGCGTGTCTTTTGCGCGACAAGGCACAGAACCATTCCTCAGTTCAGGTACGGCGATTCTCAAACATGTTTTACATGACGCTTGGAGCCAATTCATCCGACCGGCACAGCTCAACGGCGTGATCTTCTTTCTTGACGACCTCCACAACTTCCTATGCCCAAGCACGGAGGGAATTGCCTTAACGCTGCGGGATCAATTCCAGGAATTCGCAGTACACGGCCTCAACTATAGCCTATGTCTTTCCGCTCGCGATTATTTTTCTGAGATCAGGGCTTTTGCGGAACCGGCGGTGCGGTTCTACGACAAGGTTGATCTGGCGTCATTCACGCCTGCCGAGACTCAGGAATACGCGGCGGCTGTATTTGGGGATTCGGCCCCTATTCACCACGTCTCCGAATGGCTCTACGGAACGACCCTGGGTCATCCATACTTTCTTGCTTTCGTTAGCCGACAATTATTGACGCTCGCCCAAGGTTCTCTCCCTGATCCTGAACTGCTCTGGCCGCTAATCTTCAGGCATCTAGAACAAGAGAAATTCCGCTCTGACCTGGCAAACGTAACGGAACGAGAAGCACAGCTGTTGAGAGATGCGGCCGCATCGCAGAATGACGAAATTGGTCCGAGCAACCTGAGCAATGCGCACGATCGGAACGATTTCAAGAGACTCACCGAAAAAGCCCTGCTTCTGGGCGTGGGGCGTGGTCGCTACAAACTTTATCACCCACTCTTCCGCGCATTCCTGAACCAAGGATGAAGCGAAACCCCGAGCGACGCCGAGGACAAATCCTGGCGGCGGGCCGCAGGCCCGCCACCAGCCACAGGGCGGACTCCTTTCCATTAACCATTTCTTCCCTTGACCCATTGTCCTGTGCCTTTTGCGTTGTCCCTTATCCATTCCTTTGCTCCCACGTTGATGACCCAAAACGAAATCTGTGATTGAGGTAAGCGTGAGTGAAGAAACCCCCTTCCCAAAGCAATCCAGCTGCGGTGCTGAATACGAAATCTTGCCATCCGTTGAACTCCCTCTTAAAGGTTCAGGCCGCCGCTGATCTGCTGGGCGTATCTACCTCTTGGGTGCGTCGCCACATCCCAGAATTACCTTGTGCCCGAATGGGCCGCCTGATCCGCTTCGACGCGCTGTTGCTTTCCGAACAAGTGCGCGCGAGAATCGAAAGCGGGAAATCGTTGAAACCGGAAAGGACACCTATGCTTTCTCGGTATCAACGAGGTTACCTGTATCAAACAGGCAAAAAGCTGAAAGTGTGGTACGGGATGTATCGAGAGGATGTTCGCAAACCCGATGGTCAGATTGAGAGGCGGCAGCACCACATTCGTCTCGGCACTCTGGCCGAACTATCGACGAAGAGCGCAGCACGCAATCGCTTGTTGGAGCTTCTGAAAACGTCACCGGCCAAACCGGAGATGAGTTTTCAGGAGTTGGCGGAGCGTTGGGAAAAAGCCGAGGGTTCGACCATGAAGGCAACCACGCTATGCCATCACAAAAATACATTGCGGGCTTACGTACTTCCGAAATTCGGGGAACGGAAGATCACCGAAATCAACCGCGAAGACGTCCAAACCTTCCTTGCAGAGAAAGCTCCAAAATACAGCGAGAGCACTCTTCGCAGCATGAGGGTCGTTTTGGGACTGACGCTTGGATGGGCCACCAACTGCGGTTGGCTGGATAAGAATCCCTGCACCCGTGTGAAGCTACCGAAGCGAACGGGCGGCCGAAGAGTGACCCGCACGGTTCTAATCTCGGAGCAAGTGAACGCGATTGCACAGAAGCTCAAAGAGCCATACGCAACGTTGGTTCTGTTTCTCTCAGTATCCGGACTGCGCATCGGTGAAGCTCTCGCGATCAAGTGGTTGGATTTCAAGAATGATGTGCTGCACGTTACCCGTAGGATTTACGAGGGTGATGTGGACACGGTGAAATCCAAACGCTCAGACCGTAAGCTGCCAATCGATCCGATTCTGATGGCGCGGATCGAGAAGCTCGGAAAAGGGGAGTGGGTGTTCCGTTCCAAGACGGGCGGACCTCTGAATCCGGGCAATGCTCTAAAGCGCCACGTCAGACCGGCTGCAAAGGAACTTGGCATCTCGCTTGGTGGATGGCACGATTTTCGTCACACGCTTTCGACTAATCTCCGCCGCTCGGGAGTTCATCCGAAGGTGGTTTCCGACATTTTGGGCCACAACAAGGTGAACCTTGCGATGGACGTTTACGACCGAACTGAAGTCGAAGATTTTGTGCAGCCGCTTTCGGTCGTATCCATGGAGTTGTTACGAAATGTTACGAAGAATGCCGCGGACGCCTAATGCGGTGTTGCAAACAAAGGAGTTGGTGAGCGCGGAAGGAATCGAACCTTCAACCTACTGATTAAGAGTCAGTTGCTCTGCCAGTTGAGCTACGCGCCCGTTTCGTGGATAAGCTATTGTTGCGACGAGATTTAGTTCACTATGCTTGTCTTGGCGTTTGCAGGCAGTTCGGCAGGAACTGTGCCTTTACTGTGCCGTTTCCTCTGTTGAGCTTTCCGATCAAGTTTGGCAGCGGCATCGGCGAGGTCCTTCTCGTCCACGATATTGTACCTG
>JASHSL010000432.1 GCA_030040855.1 Terriglobales bacterium | reverse complement strand
TCTTGGATCACGCCAGTTCGACCGCATACCGCCGGAATGGCTCGGCAACCGAGGGGCAATCGGAGTGCGTATTTTTCAACCCTCAGAATTCAGCTAATCATATTCGCAGCATGAAAGCATTGTCGGCCGCGGCTCGGGCCTCGTGGATAGCTGCAATTGAGCTAGAATGCTTTAACTACCAGACAACCACTAGGCAGAGCCAAACGATCTCACAATACACGGAGGTAGCAATGTGGGCGAAGCGCAAGGTCGCGCCATTCTTGACGGCTTTCGTTACGGTGCCTCTGCTGCTGGCAACCTCAAACTCTGCAGCCCAGCAAGCACCCGTGGCAATTGAGCATGCCGATCTGTGGGGCCACTACATCCGTCCTCTGAGGATGATCCATTCGCAAGACCCTGACGCTCGGCGATTCGGCGCCGCCGTAATCCTGGAAGTCATTGTCTCAGTAGGCGGCAATGTCGAATCGGCACGTGCCATTGACGGTCCGAAGAAGTTCTTTTCTGAGGCGGAGGCGATCGAGCGTGATCGCGAATTTACACCCTTTGAGCAGGATGGAATCGCGGTTCGCGCCCTCATCAAAGATTGGGTTCAGATTGTGCCGCCCGAGGTGTGGGCAAAGACGAGAATTCCGTTCCCTGAGATCAAGGACCTGAGCACTCTTCGAATGTCTTTGACTCGAACCTCTTGCTTTGGATCATGCCCCGCCTACTCAGTTGAGGTGCGAGGGAACGGAGTCGTTGTCTACCGCGGAGAACAGAATGTACTGATTACCGGCGAACATCACGCCAGGATTTCGAGCCAGGAAGTGATCCGGCTACTTGAGGTCTACCGCAACGCCGACTATTTCTCCCTCAAAGACGGGTACTCACAATCTGTGACCGATGTCCCTACTTACACAACGTCAATCGAATTTGACGGACTTAAAAAATCCGTTGGGGATCACGTCGGCGCGGGGGCTGGCATGCCCGACAGCGTTACCGAACTGGAAGACAAGCTCGACGAACTGGGGGGAACCGAAAAGTGGCTGAACGAGACCACTCAGACCTGGCCGGCTCTGGTGGCCGAGCATTGGAATTTTCGTGCTGATACCGACGAGAATCGCACGCTCTTCGCCAGCGTTGCTGAGCGCGGGTCCGTTGAATTGACCCAGCAGTTCATTACGGCCGGCTCGCCGACGTTGGGGATGAACAAAGACGGAGCCAGCGCCCTGGTGAAGGCGGCGGAGAAGGGTAACCTGGAACTGGTTCGGCGCATGGTCGACAAGCAGGCTCAACTGCCATCTCAACTTCTGTTCCGTTCTTTACGCGCCGCAGCCCAGAGCGGCAATGTGGATCTGATGGAATTTCTGATTGGCAAAGGTGCGAATGTCAACGGGGCTTCCGATAACCCTAATGATCGAGATACCGTGCTGATCGGCGCTGCTTCCGGCTGCAAGAAGGAGGCCGTCGAAGAGACGCTGCGCTATCACCCTCATGTCAACGCTCAGGATTTCAATGGAAATTCAGCTTTGTCACGTTTTTTAAGCTCCTGCACCCATGCCACGGCGGGTGCGGACATCGAAGGCACTTTCGAATTACTTGTTGCGGCAGGGGTGAACGTCAATCTGAAGAACGATCAGGGACAGACGCCGATCTTCAGCGCCTGCTGGGACGACCGTGCGGTTGCGCTGCTCGCCCAGGCTGGCGCGCATCTGAACGTAAAGGACAAGCTCGGTCAAACACCTTTGATGCACTGTGTCACCCCTGATTTTGCCAAGGCCATGATCGCGGCAGGAGCAGACCTGTCAGTGCGGAACCGTGACGGACAAACCCCAGCGGAGGCAGCTCGCGGTATGGGCAACACTCCTTTAGCAGATGTTCTCGATGCGGCGTTGAGGGCAGGGACGAAACGTCAGCAATAATGGCACTCTGTAACTCGGCTTTTTGTTGATCGTGACAACTCGGCCGAGCGGGTGGCGCGGTATCGATCGTATGCTTACCCAAAAACTAACCTGTGGTTCGCGAAGCGCTCACGACAATACGTCCGGAATGTGACTCGCGGTCGAGTGTCCTCAACCGTCAGGGGCACCCGCCGGCCAGAGGTGGATCTACAGTTGTGCCGTTCGCGGAGGAACACCGGGCCACGTGGGAAGAGAAACGGGAAGAACCACCGGATGCCGCAGTTTCAGCGGAATCGGGAGGGGTCAGAGAAGGGTTAAACGTCGTATAATCTCGCGCGCGGAGCTACGGGGCAGAACATATGAACGTACAAGAACAAATCAAGAAGTATATTACTAGCCAATCGGAACCAAAACGTAGTGACATGCAAGAGTTGCACCGGATCACACTTCAAGTATTACCAGAATGTAAATTATGGTTCTTCGATGGTAAAAACAGCAAAAATCAGACTGTTTCTAACCCTACTATAGGATACGGAATTCACACAATAAAATATGCTAATGGAAAAACTAGAGACTTTTTTCAAATTGGTATGAGCGCAAACAAGACCGGAATCTCTGTCTATATCCTTGGCATCAAAGATAAGAAATACTTAGCCCAAACATATGGAAAAAAACTAGGCAAGGCGAGTGTGAGCGGATATTGTATTAGGTTCAAAACTCTAAAGAATATAAACATTGATATACTTTGTCCCGCCTCAGCTGGAAATGGAGAAGGTGTTCCCCGGTTAAGATAATCGGGAGAACCTATGAAAAACGACCGTAAGCATTACACCGCCGCAGAGAAAGTTGCCGTCCTGAAACGCCATCTTTTGGACAAGGTTGTCGGCGCTTTCGAAGAATGATCCAGATGTGTTCGTTTAGAACGAGCCACACCAGGAACACGATTTAGTACGGAACAAACAATAATCATCAATCATCCCCCGCGCCGAAGGCGCGCAGTCCCATCATCCTTGCCGAAAGCGCGATGGCGCTGACATCAGCTTTGGGGGGACATAAAACGTGAGGAACGAAGAAGAGAGAGTTAGTATCATCATCCGTTGCCGATTGGCATGGTTGCTCGAGCTGTGGCTGCCAGAGCCGGCGCGGAGCAAGACCCGAGCTCAGAGAGATCATCAGATCATCCGCGCTACAGGTCCACAGGGACTGTCCGTCATCCGCAGGGCTGCGTAGGAGGCTTCGTGGGGTCATTGAAGCCAAGCCTTACAGTAGGAAAGAGCAACTGCTGCGTAGCATCCCACTCCGTTCAGGCCCCGCACAAGACGAGTCAGCGGGGATTGCGGGAGTAGAAAGGCTCGAGCTTGCCGCGAAGATATTGAAAATAATCCTCACTGATGTCGCTGGCGAGCAACTCCTCGACCACGGGGACGAAATAGGCTAAGGAACGAACTGTGGATAACGGGGGTGCGTCGGTGGGGCGGGATAAGCGCCGGGCCGCACCCAGCAGCAGGGCGTTCTCCACCGTGCGCAGGGGAATCCCACGTTGCTCCAGCTGCGCGGCCAGCAGGCGATCGGCCTGACGCACCTGCCCGGTGGTTCCCGGCGTGTGACAGTAAGCTTCCAGCACTTGATCCATATACTGTTGACGGCTAAGCGGGTGGTCAGGCATGGGCTTGCTCCTCAGCCTTGGGGCTCGCGCAAGGGCGGACCTTGAATGCGAATGGTGTGGCAGTAGTGGCGGACTCGGCTCAACAGGGCTTCCGCCATGGGCCGGTTGCCCAGCAAGTTGGGCCATTCCTCATATTCCAAATTCGTAGTGATAATCGTGGAGTGGCGGCGATAGCGCTCCTCCATGAGTTTGAAAAAGATGTTGGCCTGTTCCGGTTTCAGGTTGGTGTAACCGAGCTCGTCGATAAGGAGGATGTCGAGGCGAGCTAAGTGTTTCACCAGTTGGCGGGAGGAACGGTCGGCGAGCGAGGTATACATCTCGTCGAAGAGGTCTTGGGCGCGGATGAAGCGGCAACGGTAGCCATTCTCCAAGGCCTTCAACACCAGGCCGGTGGCTAATCCCGACTTGCCCACGGCGGCTGGGCCGATAAACACGAGATTTTCCGCTTTGGCGATGAACTCTAGTTCGGCAAAGCCGCGGATCTGTTTGCGGCTGACCCCGGGCTGGCGATCAAAGGGAAAAGTCTCGAGCGACCAGCGCTCGCGTAAACAGGCGCGCTGGATGCGGTACTCCAAGGCGGTCTCTTGCCGATGGTGCCACTGCGCCCGCAGCAGGCGGGTGAGAAACTCGGGGTAGGTAACGTCCTGTTTCTCAGCGGCGCGCAGCTGTTCTTCATAAATCTCCAGCATGCGTCGTAGCTTGAGGTTCTTGAGCAGTTGATCGAGTTCCTCAGTCATCGTTGGGGTCCTTTTCCGGGTTGGGGTGGAGCAAGAAAAAATCACGTTGCACGCGGCGCAGAATCATACGTTCCAGCCGGTCCAGGTCGTAGAGACTGTAGCGGGCCGCCTCATCCACCGCGGCCAGTAAAGGTTCCCGGGGATATTCGCGCACCATGCGCAACAGTTGACGCAGGACCAGCACCGCCAGCTTGCGACTATGCTTTTTCAGAGCGGCGACGTACTCTGTGATCTCCGGCACCGCTTGCACAATGGCTTGTTCTTCCGGATGGGGCTGGGTACGCTTGATGCCTTGGCCGCGCGGCGGGCGGTGGGCACTCAGGGTGATCCGTTGATGCTGCTCGTCGGCTACCCGCTCATGGGTGACCAGGTTGCGCGCATCCAACTGGATCTCCAGCTTGTCCTCGGTTTCCCGGATCTCTACCCGGCGACCAATCCAGGCCACTGGCACCGAGTAGCGGTTGGTATTTAGAGTCACATAGCCTTCGCTGTCCACGATGCGTTGGTGCAAACGGTAGACCTCGGGAATCCACACCGGCAGGGGTTTCAGGTGGACGCGTTCGAGGGCAAACAACTCGCGCGGTACGGCGCGAATGTGTTTCTTGTAGCTGGCGTTGACTTGAGCGCACCACTTCCGCGCCTGTTGATTCAGATCTTGCCAACTGGAGAACTTACGTCCGGCCATGAAGTTGTTTTCGATGAAGGAGAACGGCCTCTCCACCCGCCCCGAGCGTTTGGCATCCCCCGGCTCATGCGCCACAAAGTGAAAGGCGAAGCGCTCAGCAAAGGCGGCCATCTCGGGCACGGGCACCATGCCCTCCCCCGTTCCCCGCAGCACTACCACGTGGGTGTTGTCGATCATGACCTGGTCGGTACTGCCGTCGAAATAGCGGAAGGATTCGGTCAGAAAGATCTTGCATTCGAATCGTTGAAACCGGGGATAACACTGGAAGAACAACATATGTGAGAAGCACAACACGGAGGAGGCGGTTTGCGCTGAGCAGAGCGTGCCCGCGATTTCCACCTGGTGGGGAGAAGTATCGTGCTGCAGTTCTTTTCCGGGTTGGAAGTGGTATTGCCCCACTGGCGCCTGGGGCGGTTCGGTGATTCCGTGCCGCCGACAGAACGCCGTCAGCGCTGGATACGACAGGTTTGCACCACCGGCGACGAGTTCCTCATGCACTCGAACCAGGTTCCTCTTGCACTGGGGCAACAACTCCAAGATCTCTTGCCGGTAGGGTTCGGCTTTCTCCGCCCGCACCAGCGGCGGCACCTGCGGCGACTGTGAACGCAGGACTTTGCGCACACTGGAGCGGGAGACCCCCAATACCCGTGCGATCTCGCGCTTCTTCACCCCTTGCGCATACAGTTCCAGAATGGTGGTGCGTTGACTTTGACTCAACATAGGCGGATTCCTTTTCGGGTGGCTTCTCGCGTTTGGCTTCGCGCGGGATTCTGGCCGCCAGACGGCCCAGTTCTTCCAGGGCACGATCCAGATGGCGCTGCACTTGCTCGCACTGTTCCTGGGTCATCTGCTCGCCAGTGGTGGGGGCATTCTTCAGCCGCCGCTGAGCTCGCTGCGCGTGGGCAACAATCATCTCCAGATCGCGCAACACTTCGTGGATTGCAGAGTGAGCGGACGGAGTCTCAGCCGGTGACTGCACTTTTAAGAACAACTCCGGCTGTTGCAGAATCCGTTGTCGGATCTTGGCCGTGGCTGCATGCCAGGCGGCATACAACTGCCCTGCTTGCCGGCAGGTGAACTTGTGCCGGGCAAAAGCGGCCGCCATTGCGCGGCAATCCTCCAGGTTGGCACGTGCCACCGGCACTAGGTACTTCATCGCTACCTGGGCGGAGATCGCGCCGGTGCGCACTTGCTGTTGCACGCTTTCAGGCAGCAGGTCGACTAAGGCCAGTCGCCGCGCGACCCAACTCACACTGCGATCGAACTGTCGCGCCAACTCTTGCACGCCATAGCCGAAACCTTGCTCCAGCTCGGCCAACAGCCAGCCTTGTTCCAAGGCACTCTCCGATCGTGACCACCGCAGCGAACGATCCAACACCAAGGCTTCGGCTTCGCTTACCGGCCAAACCACCGCCTCCACTGTGTCCCGGCCCAGTTGCTCCAAAGCGGCGATGCGTTTGTAACCGTCGATGACCAGATAGCGGTCGGGTTGGTCGGCCACGGCAACTACTACAATCGGGGTTTGCTGACCGGAAGTGGCCAGCGAAGCCAACAACTGCCTCTGCCGCTGGGGATGCTGCACGCGCAAATGCTCCCCGCGCCGAACCAGCTGATGAAACTCCACTTGCATGGTGACGACACTTTACCCACGCCTACTCTGTTCCCGTCCATCTCAGATTGCGCGGCGGGCGGGGAAGTGTGCCGGAAACTGCCTTGGAATCAAGGAGATGAGCTTGAAACTCGGATTGCGCAGCGGGCAGGGGAAGTGTACCTGCAACCGCATTGGAATCAGTGAGATAAGCCTTGAACTCGGATTGCGCGGCGGTGAGCAGAACTTTGCCCATAGCCCCCAGAAAATCTGCGCCTTGCACTCCGAACTTCTCTTGCGCCAAGTCCCACGGAAGTTGGTTTAACGGGGGAGGCAAACGCCCAGGCTCCGAGGATGGAGAAAGGGTGCTTCGTACCTGGATTCGGCGGGCGCGAAAATAATCGGGGTTCCGCCTTCGCCAGGCGGCTTGCTTTTTTTTTCGCTGCGTCGTCTGGCAGTCCGCTTGGCCACAAGTGCGTTGTCGGCTTCCTACGCGCGGATCGGGACGAAACCAACGGCGGCAGATGGAGCAGGGTTTCTTACGAACGTCAGCCATGGGGGATTCATCATCCCCCACCGGCATCTAGATCAAGTTCGGAGTCTGAACCGAGCAGAACTACAACCCCTTACACTTGGGCTGGGGCTGGGAGATCGCTACACAAAACGCAAGCACAGTTCGTGATGATGATGATGCTCACGAAAAATGCATGCTCACGAAAAATGCAGGGATCATTCTTCATTAGCGAACTCGGGTCATTCTTCGAAAGTGCCCACAGACAAGGTACCGGTTTCGCAGCTTTGCGAAGAAAAGGGCTTGCAGCCCACGGTTTTCTACCGTTGGCAGAAAGAGTTCTTCGAGAACGGGGCGGCAGCTTTTGAATCGAAAGAGCGTCCAGCCCGGCAAGTCGCGGAGAAGCAGAAGCGGATTGAGTTCTTGGAGAAGAAGGTGCAGACCAAGGACGAGGTTCTGGC